>JBBECJ010000039.1:0-7776 GCA_040881885.1 Thermomicrobiales bacterium
GGTTAAGGCCCGAGAGTTCCATCGTTCCCGCCAGCCGAAGCCCGTCGCGAAACGGAGTGACCGCGAGCCGCGCTTCGATCAAGTCGAGCGGACGCCGAACCGTCCGGCGTGGATGCTCGATCGTGACGCTGTAGCCTTTGCCCGCTTCGATCGGCAACTCGAAGCCGAAACGGCCGGCAACCCGTCCTGACCAGGCTCCGGCAGCGATCAGGACGCGGTCAGCGGCAATGCTCCCGTTGCTGGTGCTAACTGCATGAACGTGGCCGTTGCGTCGGTTGGCGCCGGTCACTTCTACGCCAGATCGGATTTCTCCTCCGCTGTCCGTCAACCGCTGGACCAACCCGGCCGAAAGCGATTCCGGCCGGACGTGCCGCTCGTCCTCGATCAGGAACCCGCCCGCAACATGCTCAGTCAATCCAGGCTCAAGGTCGCGAACGGCGTTGCCGTCCAGGATCGACGGTCGGCGGTAGCCGAAGCGTTCCAGCCGTTCGACTTCGCCGGCCGCATGCTCGACCGTCTCGCGGCTCAGGCCGAGAAACAGCAGGCCCGAGTGATGCATCTCGAACTCGACGCCGTCGACCTTCCACTGGTCAAACAGCGGCATCGTGCGTTGATTGAGGGCCGCCAGCGCTTCGACACCGCGGTTGTAGGTGTCAGTCCGGCAGTTGCGCCAGAACGCGGTCATCCAGCCGGCGAAACGCGGGTCTAGGCGCGGCTTGATGTAGAGCGGGCTGTCGCGCTTCAACATCCAACGGACGGAGTCGCCGACGAGGCCCGGCGCAGGGAGCGGCGTCGAGATCGACGGCACGATCCAGCCGGCGTTGCCGGCCGAGCAGGCCGCGCCGGGTTCGCCCCGGTCCAGGACGAGCACCTCTTCTCCACGCTTCGTTAGCTCCCAGGCGCAGGCAAGGCCGATAATGCCCGCGCCGACGACCACCGTTCGTCCCAACTCACTGCCTCCGAGTCCCACGACGAGGGGAAGCGGCGATTGCTATCGCCGCTTCCCAACCGGCTCGCGAACGGTCAACTCGGCGCCATTGCCGCGGTGCTCGTTGTAGTACGAGAAGCCGCCGGCGTATTCGCGAACGATGCCGGCCTCGATTTCAATAATGCGTTGGCAGATGCGGTCCAGGTAGTAGCGGTCGTGCGATATCGTCAGGATCGAGCCGCCAAAGTCGAGCAACGCCGCTTCGAGCACCTCAATCGACGGGATGTCCAGATTGTTGGTTGGCTCGTCCAGCAGGAGGAAGTTGGCTCCCTGGAGAATGAGCAGCGCGATCTGGAGCCGGCTGCGCTCGCCACCGCTCAGCTTGCCGATCTTAGTCAGCGCGTCGTCGCGGTCGAAGAGCAACCCGACCAGGAAGCCGATTGCCTGTTGCTCGTTCATTGCTTTCGTCTTGCGGACCAGCTCAAGCGGCGTCAGCTTTGGATCGAGCGTTTCCTGCTCCTGGGCGTAATAGCCGGTCTGGATCGAAGGTCCGACCCTGATTCGCCCTGCGTCAGGCTCCTGCTCGCCACGGATCAGCCTGAAGAGCGTCGTCTTGCCGGCCCCATTGCCGCCGACGATGCCAACCCGCTCGCCGTGCATCATCGTGAAGTCGAACGGCTGAAACACCTCGCGATCACCGAACGCCTTGGTCAGTCCCTTGATCTCGAGCACGAGCGATGAGCCGCGTTCGGCGTTGAAATCGACCTCGATCCGCCTACGGTCGAGGATCGGCGTCGGCGTGTTCTCCAGCCGTTCCTTCTCGATCTCGAAATTGCGCCAGCGATTGCCGGCCCGAGCCGCGAACTTGGGGTTCTGCTTGGCCCACTGCGTCAACTGTTCGGCGCTCGCCTTGAGCTTCTTCAACTCACGCTGGCGCATCTCGTAAAGTTGCTCGTCCCGTTCCAGCTGCTCGCGCTTTGCTGTCAAGAAGGCGGAGTAGTTGCCCGGATAGCCGACTATCCGGCCATCCTCTAGCTCAAAGATGCGGTTGGCGACGCGGTCGATGAAGTAGCGGTCGTGGGAGATAACGGCGACCGCGCCCCGGCGGATGCGCAGGTGCTCCTCAAGCCAGGCCTTGGCCGACTCGTCGAGATGGTTGTCCGGCTCGTCAAGCAGCAGCAGGTCGGGTTCCTCGATCAGGAATCCGGCCAACGCGACGAGCTTTTTCTCGCCGCCACTCAGCTTGCCGACTGGTGTGTCCCAGCGCTCAACCGGCAGGCCGAGACCGGACAGGATCTGGGCGATGCGTGCTTCGAGGTCCTGGCCCGGTCCGCCTTCGAAGCGCTCCAGGACGGCGCTGTACTCTTCCAGGACGGCGCTCAACTCGTCATCGCTCAACGACTCGGCCATCTTCGCTTCAAGGTCACGGAGCTGCCCTTCCAGGGCGCTCGGATCACCGGCCGCGAGGGCGATCGCTTCGCGGACGCTCAGGCTCGGCTCAAGCGTTGAGTGCTGGCTGGGATATTCAAACGTCAGCCCGCGCTTGTGGGTGACCGCGCCGTCGTGCGGATGCAACTCGCGCGCCATCAGCCTGAACAGCGTCGTCTTGCCGGCGCCGTTCTCACCTATCAGGGCCAGACGATCGCCGGCGCGTACTTCGAAAGAGACGCCATCGAAGATCTGGTTGCCGCCATGCGCGTACGTGATATCGGCTGCCTGAACGAGCAGCGTCATCTGAGTCGTCCTTTTCTGCAACAGGGCGCCCACCGTCAGGGTTCCAGTCCACAGCCTAACATGACCCGCCACTAACCAACCTGACCATCCGTTCGGAGGTTCACTGGCCGTTTGCGCAGGCGCCGCGTGCAGCGCAGTCTGACGGCTCAAGGCGTTGGCGACGACGTGGTCGGTCTTGGACACGATCGCCGATCTCGCGCCTGAAGCCAGGCGCATGGACGTTGATCGACGAGCACGGGGTCCGGGCGGCGCGGGTGGGCCCCCCCCTGACCGTGGGTGGGGATGGGGAGAGGAGGAGGAACTCCAAGCAGGGCAGCATGTGACTCGCGTTGTGCAGGGCCGCGCGCCACTGCCACACCTACTTCTTGAAGAGGGTCTTCCAGTTGCGGGTCCCGCGCGACTTGGCGAGGTTCTCATGGGTGTACTCAACCATCTTCGACATCGTGTACAGATCCATCTGGGCGTCTCCTACTCTGACAGTTATCGATCGTTGTTCAGCGTCGTGGTTCGTCGGCGACTGCTCCGGCCTGGCTACTTCGGACCGGCGTCTGCCACAGGTTTATGTCCCGTTCCGCCTTAGTTTCACCAACTCGGCTCATGTCTGCCTCCTTCTGATAAGTAGCATAGCGTGACTATCGCCGTTTGTCAACTATTGTGATCTAGCAGTTCACGATTAGTGCTGAATTAGTTGGAATTGAGAATGTTCGGCTTCTAATGGCCGATAATCCGGTCAAGCCGATTGACCAGCATCGACGTGACCGCATCGCATCGCGCCCCGACGCGCTACCATTAGCGCGCCGTCGACGAACGCCAGGCGAACGTTCCGGCAGAGTCAGGAATCCGACGCTTGAGGCTTGGGACGCAGGTGCTGATCGAACTCACGATTCGGAACTTCGCCGTTATCCAGGAAACGCGCATCGAGCTGGCGAGGGGCCTCAACGCGCTGACGGGTGAGACCGGCGCCGGCAAGTCGATCGTGATCGACGCGCTCGGCGCGGTCCTCGGCGCGCGCGCGTCGGCCGAGTTCGTCCGCGCCGGCGCGAGCGGCGCCTACATTGAGGCTGTGTTTGACATCGGAGACCTGCCCAACCCCGCGCCGGTTCGGGAGATGCTCGCGGAACTTGGCATTGAACTGGACCCGAGCGAACCGCTCGTCCTCGCCCGCGATGTCAGCGCAGGCGGCCGCTCGACCGCCAGGATCGCTAACCGGACCGTCACAGCAGCCGCGCTCGCCCAGCTAGGTGAGCTGCTGGTCGACATCCACGGTCAGAGCGATCATCTCTCGTTGTTGCGTCCAGCCACCCAGCTCGACCTGCTCGACCGCTTTGCCGGCACGCTGCCGCAGCGGGTCGCGGTCGCCAGCCAGTTTCGAGCCTGGCAGGCGTTGCGCAGGCGCGTCCACGACTTCGATGAGGAACAGCGGACTGTGACGCAACGGCTCGATCTCCTACGCTTTCAGTCAGAGGAGCTTGGAAACGCCGCCCTGCGGGAAGGTGAGGACGACGAGCTGCACCAGGAACGCACAATCCTCGCGAATGCCGAGCGGCTAATTCGAGCCGCCGCGGAAGCCGAACGCTCTCTGAGCGGCGACACGGCTGCCGCCGTTATCGACGCTGGCGCGCTCGACCGTATCCGCGCGGCGGCACGCGCCCTGGAGGACGCCGTTCCGCTCGACTCATCCATCGAACCGACGCTGACGAAGATCAACGACGCCCTCTTCGCGCTCGAAGATGTCGTTATCGAGTTGCGCGATTACGCCGAACGCGTCGAACTTGACCCGCTCCGGCTTGAGCAGGTCGATGAACGGCTCGACCTTCTACGCCGCTTGAAACGCAAGTACGGGCCGGCACTGAGCGATGTCATCGAACACGCGGAACAGATCCAGCGCGAAGTCGAATCGCTTGAGTCCAGCGAGCACGACATCGAAGCATTGCGGGCCGAGGAAGCGGAGACACGCCGGTCGCTGGCGGTGGCGGCGGGAGCCCTCTCCGAGCAACGCAAAGCAGCCGCGACAGTGCTGGCCGACCGAGTCGAGCAGGCAATCGCCGAGTTGAATATGGGCCGCGCTACTTTTGAGGTGCGATTTGAGACGACCCCCGCCACCGACGGAATACCGACACCGGCCGACGATCGAATGATCGCCGTCGATGGGACAGGGTTCGACCGAATTGCCTTCTATCTGGCCGCCAACGCCGGCGAAGAGCTGCGGCCGTTGGCGCGAGTCGCCTCCGGCGGCGAGACGGCGCGGTTGATGCTGGCGCTGAAGTCGATCCTGTCCGACGCCGACGACACACCGATACTGGTCTTCGACGAGGTCGATGTCGGCGTCGGTGGCCGGAGCGGTCAGGTGGTCGGTGAAAAGCTCTGGAGCCTGACCGACAAACACCAGGCGATCGTCATCACCCACCTCCCGCAGATTGCCGCGTTTGCCGACCGCCACCTGATCCTGGTCAAGGACGAGATCGATGAGCGCACGGTCACGACCGCGCGCCCGGTCGACGGCGCCGAGCGCGTCGATGAGTTGGCCGCGATGCTGGATGGTCTGCCGCCAACGCCTGAGTCACGCGCCAACGCCGGCGCGCTCTTGCAACGCGTGAACCGCTGGAAGCAAGCCGCTCGCGACACGCCTGGCAAGCCCAGAAAACGCCGCTGATATAATCGCGCCAAGGCTGGAGCGCGGAGCGCGCCTCAACCACCGCGAATACGATCGACCGCGAATCCCGCCGTCAGAAAGGATCGCCAACCGTGCAGCAGCCGAACATGCGCATGATTCAACAGATGCAGAACCGGATCCAGAAGATTCAGGAAGAGCTCGGCGAAACGGTCGTCGAAGGCACCGCTGGAGGCGGAATGGTGACGGTCCAGGTCAATGGCCTGAAGGCTGTCCAGAGCGTCAAGATCGCTCCGGAAGCGATCGATCCAACCGACGCCGAACTGCTCGAAGACATGATCGTCGCCGCGATCAACGACGCCATGCAGAACGCCGAAGAGCTCTCCGCCGACAAAATGTCCGCCATCACCGGCGGAATCAAGATCCCTGGGCTGACCTAGCGCGAAACTCAGCCCTGGCGCCGTCAGACCGTGTGGCTGGGGAGGACCCGTCTTCGACGCTACGAGCGCGACGCAATCCGTCCGATCCGCTGGTTGTCGCGTGTCAGCGCGAACACTTCAACAAGGACGGCGATCACGACTAGCAGAACGGCGCTGGTTGGCGAGAGAGCGTTGATGCTGAACAGCAGCATGTTCGCAATCAGCACGATCGTGGCGAGGTAACCCTGCCTGCGCGCACGCACGATATCGTGTCGCCTGGGGTCGCCACGATACACACGTAGGCCCATCAGATACGATCCCAGTGTCGACATCGTCGCGAGCGCGACCGTCAACGGCAGCAGCAGCAGGAGGAACTGTCCCAGCGTCGGCGGATTGGCGGGCGGAACGATCGCGACGACGAAGCCGAGCATGGCCCAGCCTGCGATCGCTTCGATATCGTACAGCGGCGCCTTCGCCCAACGCGCCAGCGGCACGAATGTGCACGCTGGCGCGGCCAGCAACAGCGTGTAGAAGAGCAGGCGCAACGGATCGAACGCCGGACGTTCGCCAACGCCTTCTATCAGAATCAGTTGCCCCAGCATGAGCCAACTGAGCAGCGCGGCCAGCGCCACAATAGCGGTTTGTGCGCTTCGATGCATGTGTACGTACTCCCCGGTCTGAGTCTAGCAGATGCTCCGGCCATCGTCCCGCCGGGCCGCTATACTTCGCCGGACGGGGCGGTGGCTCCGCCGAAGACGGTGAGAACAGGGTCAGCATGCGTTCGAGCGAGCCACTCCAGGTCGTCATCGGAGATGTCGTGCGGCTGCGCAAGCCGCACCCGTGCGGATCGCACGACTGGACCGTTGTACGGCTCGGCGCGGATATCGGCCTCCGTTGCCACGGTTGCGGGCGGAAAGTGCTGCTACCCCGCCGCGACCTCGAGAAGCGGCTCAAGAGCTTTCTGTCGCGTGGGCCGGCCTTCGCGGCCGCCGACGAAGCCCTCGCCGGCACACCGTCCGAACACCCTGACGAAACCGTGCGGTCTTGATTCCGCGTGAATCCGGCAGCATTAAGACGGTCCTCCGCAATCAAGGATTTTTGCGGCTCTGGGTGCTCCAAGGATTGACCCAGACCGCCCAGAACATGATCAACTTCTCGCTGCTGATCCTGGTCCGCGAGATCATCGTCACGCAGAACATTTCGGAGGCAAACACCGCCATATCGCTGCTCGTGTTGGCCTTCAGCGCGCCGGCGGTCATCTTCTCGCCAATCGCGGGCGTCATCGTCGAGCGCGCCGACAAGCGGACGATCATGATCGTCGCGAACGGTCTGCGGGCGCTTGCGGTGCTGGCGTTCCTGGCAATCAACCCTGAATGGCCGGCGATCCTGACGCTGGCGGCGCTCTATTCGATCACGTTCTTTCTCGGGGTAGTCGGGCAATTCTTCGGTCCCGCTCAACTGGCCGCGATCCCCGTGATCGTCCGCCCGCGGGACCTGATCAGCGCTAACGCGCTCTTCAACCTGACCTTCACTGGATCTCAGGTGCTCGGATTCGCGTTGTTCGGCCCGCTGGCGATCAAGCTGCTTGGCACCGAACGCACGCTTGTCGGCATCCTGTTTCTGTACATCGCCACGACTGCGTTGGCAACGCTTATCCCGTCGACGCCACCGACGTTTCGCTCTCAACAGGACGGCGAGCGGCATCCCTTCCGCCAGTTCGGCCGCGAGGCGCGCGAAGGGCTCTCGTTCGTTGCTCAACGGCCACTGTTGATCAAGTCGATCATCTATCTGACACTGGCAACGACGACCTATCTCATGATCGCCGCGCTCGGTCCGGAGTTCATCGCCGACGTGCTGGGGTTGCCGAGCGAAGACATCGCCTATGTCGTCGCTCCGGCTGGTTTGGGCGTTGTCGCCGGAGCACTGCTCGTCAACCGTGTCACGAAGGTGGTTCAGCCGGTCCGGCTCGTCGATTACGGATTGATCGGCGCCGGCGTGTCACTGGCGCTGTTTGCGCTGACCGAGCCTATCGGCACTACCCTTGGTCTTTCCGACGGCGAGGCCGGCAAGCTGCTGATCGGGAT
>JBBECJ010000040.1:0-7759 GCA_040881885.1 Thermomicrobiales bacterium
TAGGGGAATCCTGAGCACTTCCCCTGTCATACTGAGCCGCAGCGAAGGATCGCTCAGCTTTTGTGACAGGCGTTGCGAGATCGGAGGTCGATAGCTCGGCTTCCTGTCGCGCCTCGCCCGGTTCGAAGCCAGGCGATCCTTCGCCGCGGCTCCGGATGACAGAAAAGCGCCGCTTCGTGCCTTCAACGATCGCATGTCGGACACGACGGAAGCGTTCCGTGCCTCCCCCAGCTTGCCGCACTTCCGCGTCTCGACTTCGCGCCCGTTCATACAGCACGAGACTGCCGAGCATCGCCGCGCCGGCCAGCGGGTGGAACAGCGTCCCGACGATGGCGATGTTCTGGTAGTGGAACGGAAACGTGAGGAACAGCAGCGCGGGGAAGGCAGCCCACAACTCCGCGCCAAGCCGCCGCAGAAGCAGGAACAAACACCAGCCGGCAATTGCGTGCGCGATCAGCGGCAACGCGTGGAGGGTCGCCTGGTCATAGTTTCCCTGTGTGTCGCGCAGCGCCTTCCAGATCAGGAATGGGATAGGCCGGTAATATGAATACCCCTCCGACGACGATAGCAACTGCCAGTAGCTACGTCCCTCGACGCGCGTCAGGTCAAAGGTGTCATCAAACAGGAACGAGAATCCGAGCGCACGATCGTACAGCGCGAAGACCAGCAGTGTCGACGCCGCCAGCGCGATCCAGGTTGCGTGCCGCTCAGTCGCGCCGGCCAATCGGAACGCACTCGACTTGAGTTCGACGGACGGCGTCGCGAACCGGCGCCGAACCGAATCGACCGCCGCGCTGGACCAGTTGACGCCAGTCCTCGACGTGATACACAACCTCCGTTGGTGGTCACGAGTCCGGGTTGTTGTTGCTAGTCGATGTGAATCAGCTCGGTTGAAACATCGGCCAACGCGCCAAAGGCCGCGTTGCTCTCGATGAACTTTACGATCTCGGCCAGCATCCGGTCGGCGTGTGCTCCCGAGTTGGAGACGCAGGCGAACCCGATTCCGGCGACCTGCCATGAATCGAGGTGGTCCACCTCGGCGACGCTGGCGTTGAAGCGCTGCCGCGCCCGCTCCACCAGCGAACGCACCACACGCCGCTTGTCCTTCAGCGAGTGGCTCTCAAAAATGTGTAGTGTGACGTAGCCGACTCCGATGACCATGTTCTCACCGTAGTGGGCATGAGGGATGGCGGACTGGGCATAAGGTTGAATTAGCATCAATCGTCGCTCGTGCCCCGTCCCTCATCCCCCATCCCTCAGATAACGTTATGTTCCTGCAGCAGCTCGCCCTCCTGGAAGCGGCTGGGACGGAAGGCGGACAGGTCGATCGTCCGCGTCCGGCCATCGATCACCAGTTCCGCGATCGCGAGGCCGATTGCTGGACCCTGCATGAAGCCGTGTCCTGAGAACCCGGAAGCGACGATGAAGCCGTCCAGGCCAGGGACGTGTCCGAGCAGCGGGTTGTCGTCGGGCGTGACCTCGTAGAAACCTGCCCAGCCGCGCAACACCGAGGCGTTCTCGAAGACGGGCGCCCGCTCGATCAGCGCCTCGACGGTCGCCGCCAACCAATCCTCGTCAACGGCTTTGTTGTCGGACGTTGGCTCGTCCTTGTTGCTCATCCCGAACAGGAAGCCGCGGCTCTCCGGGTGAAAGTAGAGCGAGCGCGCGAACTCAATCGTCATCGGGGCCGTTGACAGAACCGCGTCGAATGGCTCGGTGATGAACGACATCCGCCGGTATGGCAGGATTGGGATCTCGAGACCTGCCAACCTGCCAACCGCGTTGGTCTGCGGTCCCGCGCAACAGATCACGAGCGGAGTCGCCACGTGCTGCCCGCCGGCACGGACGCCCGTGACGCGTCCATTCGTGACATCAATTCCGGTCACCTGCGATTCCTCGAAAATGCGCACGCCTAGTCTGCGCGCCGCCTGCGCAAAGCCCATCGTGCTGGTCGAGGTGTCCGCCCAGCCGTCTTTCGGGCAGAACGTGCCGCCGATGACATCATCCAGGACAACGGCTGGGTTGAGTTCCGCGATCTCCGCCGGTGTCACCCAACGAGCGGGGACACCGAGCGACTGTTGCAGCGCGAGGTTCGTCCGGAACACAGTCTTTTCGGACTCGTCCGTCAGCAGGAACAGGTAGCCCTGCTGGCGGAAGTTGATGGCCGCGTCGAAGCGCTCCTGGAACGACTCCCAGTAGTCGAGACTGATCTGCGAGAGGCGGATGTTCGTCTCGGTCGAGAATTGCAGCCGAATCCCGCCGGCGGCGTCGGCCGTCGCGCCGCCTCCGATCGCGCCGCGATCGAGGACGACAACGTCCGTGAGGCCCCGTTCGGCCAAATGCCAGGCGATCGAGCAACCCATGATGCCCGCGCCGATGATGACGACCTCGGCGGCGGCCGGTAGCTGTGTCATTCGCCGATTCCTGCCAGCCGCTAGCGCATCACGATCAGGTCGCGAGTCGCGTCGTTAAAGCTCTCGGCCCCGTCCGCGGTACAGACGAGGATATCCTCGATCCGGACCCCGAACTTGCCCGGAATGTAAATCCCTGGCTCGTCCGAGAAGACCATCCCCGGCGCCAGTGGCAACTTGTTTCCATCGACCATGTATGGCTCTTCGTGGCCGTCCAGCCCCAACCCGTGGCCGACGCGATGAATGAAATATTCGCCGTAGCCGGCCTCCTCGATCACGTCACGGGCGGCGCGGTCGATCGCTTCGCAGGCGACGCCGGGCCGGACCGCGGCGCGCGCGGCCCGGTTCGCAGCCAGCACGACATCATAGACGCGGCGGAACGCGTCGCTTGGCTCGCCGACGTGGATGGTGCGAGTGATGTCAGAGTAGTAGTGCTGATACGGCGAGCCAAAGTCGAAGACGACCGCCTCGCCATCCTGGATGACGCGGTCGGAGGTCATGTGGTGTGGCGAAGATGAATTCGGACCACTGCCGACGATCAGAAAGCCGCCCGGCTCCAGCCCCTCGTCGGACATCAGCGCCCGGATGTCACCGGCGACATCACGTTCGGTGCGGCCGGCGATCCGGCTGGAAGCGATGAACCGCTCCCAGGCTCGGTCAGCCCGCGCGCCCGCCTCGCGCAGCAGATCGATCTCGCGCTCGTCCTTGACCATCCGCAGCTCGCGAAGCACGTTGTTGCCGGAAGTGAAGGTCGTGTCCGGCAGCTTCTCCTGCAACCGGATCAGAAAGACCGCCCAGGTCTGATCGCTGACACCGACCGATGCGCCGGCGGCGTTCTCGACCAGCCGCGCCACCAGTTCCGCCGGCGACTCGGTTTCTTCCCAGCGGTGAACATCGACGATATCGCTCCGGCTTTCGAGCCGGACCGCCTCGAGCGTCGGCGCGACGACGAACGGCTCGCCTTCGCGCGGTACACAGAGCAGCGTCATCCGTTCTGAGGCGTGCGCCGGATAGCCCAGCAGGTAGGTCAGGTCCGAGCTTGGCGTGACGAACAGAAAATCAACGCCCTGCCGCGCCATCTCAGCCTTCGCCCGCTCCATCCTGGCCCGATAGATCGTGTTGCCATTCTCGCTCGTCATCGTTACCCGCCCTCGCGATGTGCGTTGATCATTGTCCGAGGCATTCTAGCAACCAGAAGGCTTCGATGTTTCGCGGCGCTCGAACCAGATATTGCGAGCGCGGCTCGTGCTCGCCCGGAACCCGGTTACGTCGCCCCCGCCGTCGCGCTCGAGCTCAATCCGCAGGTCGTTCCCAGCGTACGTGTCGCCAAACGCGTGGCGAAGCGTTTGGTCGTCCAGCCGATAGTGCTTCAGAATGAGCAGCGGGCCGTCCGGCTCAAGGAGATAGGTTACGTCGAGCTCCTCGCTGTAGAACCTGCCTCGATCCACGGCACTCGGCTCTACGATGTCCGGCCCGGCAACCCGCTCGAACACCGGCGCCGGCGTCGGCGAATATCGCGCCCCGAAAACGAGACCCAGCGTCCCATCACGCTCCTCGAACGTCAACCGGGACAGGCGCTGGCCTTCGATTTGGTAGGCGACGCTGGAGTGTCCAGCCAGCCGTTGCTGGTCGACGAAGCCGATCGCCAGCCCATCGTCGTCACTGGTTACGCGCAGCAGGTCACCTGTCTGGTTGTCTCGATAGACGCCGGCCAGCCTTCTTTCCTCGACCGAGGCGTGAGTCACCGGCGCGTCGTCGTCCAGCGGCTCGGTGAACCGTTCCTCAAGCAGCAGGTCGGCCACAGCGAGCGCCAGCGTTCGCGGCGTCATCGTGCTCAGGTTGGCGAAGCAAACGACCGACAGCTGCTCGTCTGGAAAACGCAGAAAATGCGCTCGATATCCCGCGTCGGCGCCACCGTGTTCGACAATCCGCAGCCCCCGATAGCCGTGGATTTGCAAACCGAACCCGTACGACATCGGCCCGCCATCGTTGAGTTGACCCGGCGTCAGCATTTGCTCGATGACCGCATCGCCTCCGACCCGCCGGTGCACGAAATTCTGGTCCCAACGCGCCATGTCCTCGACGGTCGTGAAGAGGCTCGTCGTCCCGACAACGTCGAAGACAGGAATGCTGATGCGCAGGCCCCCGCCTTTGCGCGGCTCGTAGGCCTGCGTCCTGCCCTTGACGATCTCGGTGTGATCGTCGTGGAAATGCGTGCTCGCCATTTCCAACGGTTCGAAGATACGTTCGCGCGCAAACTCGCGCAGAGTCATGCCGGTGACGCGCTTGACGATGATGGACAGCAGTGCATAGCCGGTGTTGCTGTAGAGATATTGCTCTCCTGGAGGAAAGTTCGGCGCCACCTGCCGCGACACGACCCAGAGCACGTGAGCGTCAGTAATCAGGTCATCCGGCCGCCATCCCGCCAGCCGCAACAAGGACCACTTGTCACGCAGGCCGCTGGTGTGATGGATCATGTGCCGAATAGTAATCGTGGCGCCGTAGTCGGGCGCCTCGGGCACATACTCGCGGATATCATCGTCGAGCGTGAAGGCGCCTTCGGTCGCGAGCAAAGCGACGCACATGTCAGTGAACTGTTTTGAGATTGAGGCGACGTGGAAGATCGAGCCGGGAGCGATCGGGATGTCGTGTTCGAGGTTCGCCATCCCGTAACCGCGAGCGTAGACAACCTCACCGTCCCGGATGACCGACAGCGCGCAGCCCGGTGAATCGTCGCGGTCCCACTCACTGAATATCGCGTCGATGCTCCCAGACGGAATCGCCACCTTGGTTCCTCCTTGTATCCCACCATGAATTCAGCTCATCATCGCACGTGTAGGACAGCATGGTTGTGGTGCAATGCGTTGCACGCTGGCCAACATCACGATCTGGATATGCCAGCGCGAAGCCGAGATTAGCTGATTGGCGTTATCGAACGATAGCTTGTGTGGACTATGAGCAGCGGCAGGCGATGAACTCCAGCCAGCGAGGAATGTCACGTGGGCGCAGTCCCGGCTCGGCGTCCGGCCCACGGTTTGCGGCGAAGATCGTCCCGTAGCGGTCGAGGACGAAGAGCGCCGGCCGGTCATGCTCGGCTAACCCGCAGCGGCCCGCGAGCGAGCCGTCGTCATCGACGATTGCCGGCAGGCCGGCGGTGTCGGTCGTGCCGTCCAGCACGAGCAGGATCTCGCCGTTCTCGGCCTGAGCGGCGGTGCGCACCGCCGCCGCCGCGGCGATCCAATCGGCGCATTCGGTCTGGGCGCAAATGAAGATGACCGCCAGGTTGCGGCGCATGTAAAAGTCCCGCGTGCTGATGTGACCACCGTCCGGCGCCGAGCCGCTGAGGTCCGGCAGCCTGTCGCCACGTCCGCGAATCGCTTGAGTCGGAATGGTCGGTGTCGTCGGCTCATGCGTCAGGCTCATCCGGCTCCCTCTCTCGCGGATTCAACTCACTGGAAGTATGCGGAAACATGGGCCGGTCTCGGCGCTGAGATGACACCACGCCTGGAACCCCAA
This sequence comes from Thermomicrobiales bacterium, assembly GCA_040881885.1. GTDB lineage: Bacteria > Chloroflexota > Chloroflexia > Thermomicrobiales > CFX8 > JBBECJ01. Next base: position 5,928 of record JBBECJ010000040.1, read on the forward strand.
CCTTAGCCGCGATGATTCTAGCCGCCAGCAAGGTCTGCGCCACCGAATTCGATGCGTGGGCGAGTGGCGCCCGACTGAACGGACAGCTGAGGACCAGCTTAACGCAGTCCCAACTCGCGTATGAACTCGTCGCGGTAATGCTGGACGAATTCGGCTCTTCTGCGCGCCTCGTGGCGGCCGGATTCCGTGTTCATTGTGTCGGGCAGCCGCAGTAGCTTGCGCGCGATGTGGTCGAGGCCGTAGGCGCGGTCATCCAGGTCCCGCGCCAGCCCGCGCGGGTCCTCGGCGTGGTAGAGTTTCCCGCCCAGGCTCACGCCAGTCACCCAGAGGCGCGCGATACCGACCGCTCCGAGCGCGTCGATCCGATCGGCGTCCTGGACGATTGCGGCTTCAATCGTCGCTGGCGGCAGCCCGCCGGAGAACGAGTGCGCTTCGACCGCGTGCGCCACTGCGTCAACCAGCGACGGATCAGCGCGGCGTTCGGAGAGGAATCCGCGCGCGAGGTCGGCGGATTGACGGGCGGACTCGCCCGCCGGCCCGCTTCCTTTGGGAAGTTGAACGATGTCGTGTAGCCAACAGGCGGCCTCGACGACGACGGGATCGACGACCGAGCCAGCTTCGCGTTCGGCGCTCGTCAGCAGGCGCGCATTGGCTACGACACGCGCCAGATGCAGCGCGTCGTGGGCGGCTTCGTGACCCGCGCAGCGCCGGCGCGCGAATATCTCGACTTCGTCAAGCAATGTCACCCGCGGACCTAGTTGACCGAAAGGACGCGCGCCCGGAGCACGACCGTCGGTGTCTGGATGTTGACCGTTTGGCCGGCCTTGGATCCAAGCAGCGCCTGGCCCCATGGCGACTTGTCCGAGATGCGGCCCTCAACCGGATTCGACTCGACCGAGCCGACGATCGTGTAGGTTTCCTGCTCGCCGCCGATCTCGATAGTCACGGTTGAACCAAGCCGCACGATCCCGCCGGACTTCGCGGTGGCGTTGGCGTCGATGACCTCAATTCGCTTGAGCATCGTTTCCAGTTCGCGGATGCGGCCCTCGATCAGCGTCTGATCGTGGCGCGCTGCGTGGTAACCGGAGTTTTCGCGCAGATCACCCTCCTCGCGAGCAAGGGCAACGACGCGGATGATGGCCGGCCGGCGACTGTTGACAAGTTCATCGTATTCAGCTTGGAGCGCCGCCAGACCTTCTTCGGTAACGTGTACTTTTTCGTCCATCAGTTCCTTTTCATCGAGCGTCGTCCATCCCGTCCGTGACAGGCGTCCGGCGACGGAAACCGCGCAAGATTGAAGTATAGCCGCCCTACAAGACGATCTGCTCGAAACAGGCACACAATCGATCTCGCTTTATACTCATCACGAGGATGCTTTCGCACGCCGCGCGCCGCGCCCAGACAGGTCGGCCCACGCCAATGGAGGATAGATGAAGTTCGCGACCGTCTTCCGCTATGGTAATCAGGATCAGATCGCCGAGGTCCGCCCGCGCCATCGCGAGTATCTGACATCGCTGAAGGAGCAGGGCAAGCTGGTGGCCTCGGGGCCGTTCGAGGATGACTCCGGAGCGCTGATTATCTACGAGGCCGACAGTCAGGCGGACGCCGAGGCGCTGATCGAGGCTGATCCGTTCCGCGAGGCAGGCGTCTTTCAGTCGTACGAGATGAAGCCATAGCGGCAGGTGTTCTGAGTGCTGGGCGCTGAGAAATCACGAGGGGAGCGACGCAATGACAGCTACGGCGATAGAGTCGTATCAACTGCTGATTGACGGGCAAATGGTGGACGCGGCGGGCGGCGAGACGTTTGAGACGGTTTCGAGCAGATCGTCTTG
>JBBECJ010000041.1:0-7736 GCA_040881885.1 Thermomicrobiales bacterium
CTTCACTTCTTCGTCCTCCGAAGCGTCCAGATAGTCGCGCAGGGTGTCTCGTGGAGTCTTGATGACACGAGAAAGGATTGAGGTCCTGGTTGGCAATACTCGCCTGGTAAACGATTCGTTACCACTCTTCGGCCCCACGGTCGCGCAACTCACGCAGGATCGTGAGCTGCTCTTCAAGGCACATGATCGCGATCGTGTCTCCCGCCGCCGCGTCTGAAAGCGCTGCCAGAAGCGCGGAGTGCTCGCCTTCGAAGATCCCGGCGAGCCGATCTACATGCTCCGATTCGACAACCCCCTCGTGCATCAACGCCGTCACCTCGCCCGGCTCGCGACCTCGCAGGTAGCGGCCGGTCTCCTTCAGGTAGAGCCGATCGGCCAGCGTTGCGCCGAGCTTGCCGAGACCGCGCAACTGCGCGTCCTGCCGGTCACCAGCCGTCCCAACAATCGCGGCGACCCTTCCGGACACGCCCGCCAAGCGCCGCGCGAAGCTCAGCAGCACTTCCAGCCCCTGTTCGTTGTGGGCGTAGTCAACGATGATCGCGCGTCCATCAAGCCGGAAAACGTTGAGCCGTCCCGCATTCGAGCGCATGTCCGAGCGAAACGTCAGCAGACCGTCAACGATCTGCTCGGGAGAGAGTCCGATGCCGACGGCTGCTCCGATCGCGGCCAACATGTTCTCGACCATGTGGGTTGCGGCCCCATTGAACGTCGCCGGCACATTGGCCAACTCGACGAGACGATGGCGCTCGCCGTTGGCGTGGTGCCAGACGGTAGCGCCGTCACTGACGATGGCCTGTCCGCCGACAGCAGTGTGGCGGGCGATCTCTTCACTTGAAGGTGATCGACTGGTCAAGAGAACTGGCGCGCGCAGGCTCGAGCGCTGGGCGAGCACGAGCGGGTCGTCGGCGTTGAGGACGACCAGTCCATCCGGCTTCGTCACACGGACTACCACGCTCTTGACGGCCGCGAGTGTCTCGACTGTACCGACGCCCTGCATGTCGAGATGGTCAGCGCTGACGTTCAGGAAGACGCCGACATCGTTCGACTCGTAGGCCAGTCCGCGCAGCAGGATTCCGCCGCGAGCGGTTTCCAGGACAGCGATCTCGACGGATGAGTCGTCGAGGACGCGCCGGGCCCCTGACGGCCCCGTGTAATCGCCCTCAATGACCTGCTCGCCATCAATGTAGACGCCGCTCGTGCTAGTCCAACCAACGTGCCGGCCAGCCGTCCTGAGGATGTGGGCAATCATCCTGGTGGTTGTCGTCTTGCCGTTCGTGCCGGTGACACCGATGCTCGGAATGCGGCGCTGGTCGTCGCGAATCCAGAGCGGGCGATCGTCACGCCCGCGATCTGCCTCGAGAAGGGCGGTCAACGCCGGTCTGGGATCGTCCGCCAGACCGCTGGCAACCGCGAGATGGGCGAGCCGCCCAATCCCCAGCGCGGTCTCGCGCCACGGCCAATCATAGAACAGGACATGATGACCAGGGGTATCCAGCGCACGGACGCCCATCTCAGGCGCCGGCAATCCAGCGCGCTCGTGCAATGCGGTAACAGCGTCCCGCAACGCGGCAAGCGGCGCCTCGGAGATGTTAACTCCGAGAGTTTCGCCGGTTATCTCGCGTGCGTCGTCCGACACCGACTCGTCGACTTCGAGGCGCGTCTCCAGCTTGACGACCGGGCGCAACGCGAACAGGTTTGGGCCGTCAAGATCGCGAACCTCGATCAGATCCATGCCGTCGCTCCTCGTTGTCATCAAGTCGCGTGTCCGCTCCAAGATACACTGAGGCCGGAAGATGATGCCATCCCCCGGCCCGGACACTTCGTCGTCCATCAGCGCCACGACTGCGCAACGAGCGCCGTGCAAGATCTGGTTGTCGATCGGCGGGTCGTGTTCGATTCCTGACGCGTCGTGTAAGTGGCCTCAGCATTCGCGTCTGTGATGGCGGTATTGGCGAATCGCTTTCGGCAGTCCTCGCCGGAACTACACGGAACTCGCCATGCAGGGTCAGCGTTCCAGCTTGCGAACGTGCAGCAGGTTTGTCCGGCCGCTGACGCGGTAGATCGGAAGGCTGCCGACGAACAATGCTTCGGCGCCTTCGTAGGCTAGGCCAGCCTCGATCACCTGTGTCGACGCTGCCCTGAACAGATCATCCGGGTTGTCGATCAGCGGCGAAACCAACGCCCGGACGCCCCAGACGACCGACAACTGCCGCGCCACGAACGGATCGGTCGTGATCGCGATAACCGGCACACGCGGCCTGCCCTTCGCAACCAGCCGCGCGCTGGACCCGCTGAGCGTAAAGACGATAATAAAATTGATCGGCGCAATGTCGGACAATGCCCGCGCTGCCCGGCCAAGCGCATCGACGATTAGCCGGTCGGCGTCGGTCGCCGGCGACACATCACCGACGACCGGCGGGCGGATCGGGCCAAACCGCTCGACCTCACGGATGATGCGGTCCATCATTTCAACAGCCGCCATCGGATAGCGTCCGGTGGCGGTCTCGGCGCTGAGCATGACAGCGTCGGTCCCGTCGAGGACGGCGTTCGCGACATCGCTCGTCTCCGCGCGGGTCGGGACTGGTTGCATGATCATCGACTCGAGCATCTGGGTCGCTGTGATGACTGGCGTCCCCAGCCGATTGCAGACGGACACGATTTCCTTCTGCGCCCGCGGGACCTGCTCTGGCGGAAGCTGAACGCCGAGGTCCCCGCGCGCGACCATCACGACATCCGCCGAGGCTGCGATCGCTTCAATTTGCGCCAGAGCGGCGGGCCGCTCGATCTTGGCGACGATGCCGGGCTGCCAGCCCAGTGACATCGCTGCTCCGCGCGCCCGTTCGATGTCCTGTGCGCTGCTGAGGAACGACAACCCGACGTACTCGATGGCGTGTTTCGCGGCGAACACAAGATCGACACGGTCGTTCTCGGTCAGAACGGCGTCCTGAAGGACGACGTTTGGCAACGTCACGCCCTGCCGCGCCACGAGCGGCCCGCCGCGCCCGATTGAACAGGTGGAGTAGTCGTCGCGGACGTCCTCAACGAGCAGCTCGATCAACCCGTCCGCCAGCAGAATTCGCTGGCCCGGGCGAATCACATGCAGAAGGTTCGGGTAGCCGACCCCAATCTGATCGAGGGTAGTTGGAACCGGCTGAGGATAAATGCGAATCTTCGCGCCGCGTGCCAGCATCGCCGGTTCGTTGCCCTCAAGCGGGCCGGTCCGGATCTTCAGCCCCTGGAGGTCCATCAACACCGGAAGCGGTTGGCCACGGTCATCGGCGATCGATCGCGCCAACTCGATCATCTGAGCGCGGCTCTCCGGCGAGCCGTGGGCGCAGTTGATTCGAACCATGTCGACACCGGCGTCAATAATGCTCGCCAGACTGTCACGCTCGGCGACAGCCGGGCCGAGTGTGGCGACGATCTTGACGTGCCGCTGGAAGGTCGCGTCACTGCCCCAGGCACGCAGGACAGGTAGAACAGACGGAGAGTCGGTCGGCGCAGTCATTTGGAGCTCCTCCCTATCTCAACGGGCCGCGGGGAGTCGAACGACGCATGGATGCCCGCGACAGGCTGACGCCGCTATACTATCGCACGACGATCGACCACTCCGAACACACTTGGCTGCCGGGAGTGCCTGAAGAATGAATGGTTCGCGTCCCCGTGGATCTCGAGAGTTTACCGACGATGACCTGGACTATTTGTATATCATCGTCCCGACCGACGACGGCGACAACACAGAATTGCTGACAGCCCGCCAAATGAACGACCGTCAGTTTCGCGAATGGATCGTTGCAAAGGGGGAGATGCACGGTGTCCAGATCCTGCCGACGTTCGGCCGGCTCGGAATGGAGACGCGACTCGCGCTGGTCAACCGTCTGATTCGCAACGGCGTGCATATCCATCTGGCGCCACGCGAGCATCTCAACGCGTAGTCGCTCCGGCGACGTCAGTCGGCAATTGTCTGGACCGCCATCGATGGATGCAGTTCGTTCGTCGACTGGGCTGCGCTGTTGGCAGCCCGATCGCTCTCGATGGACCCCACCATCCGGTCAGATCGACTCATCACGCGTTCGAGCGCGTTGACACAGACCGGATCAAACCCGTGTCCCGCCTCGCGTCGAATTGCCTCAAGCGCGCGGCTGACCGTCCAGGCCTGTCGATACGACCGAGCCGAAGTCAGCGCGTCGAACACATCGGCTACCGCGATGATGCGGGCGTCCAGCGGGATCGCGTCGCCTGCCAGGTTGTCGGGATAGCCGGCTCCGTCCAGACGCTCGTGGTGATGGCGAATGCCGCCTAACGCCGGCTGCAGCGAGCGAACCTCCTTGATGATGTCATGTCCACGAACCGGATGCTCCTTGATGATGTCAAATTCGGCGTCCGTCAGGGCGCCGGGCTTGTTGAGGATCGCATCCGGCACGCCAATCTTGCCAATGTCGTGCAACATTGCGGCTTGCGCCAGGATACCCAGCCGATCGTTCTGCAGCCGAAGCTGCTCGCCCACCTGAATCGCCAGTTCGGTGACGCGTTGCGTGTGGCCGCGCGTATAGACATCCTTGGCTTCCACAGCGTTCACAAGCGCGACGATGACGTCGGTGTAGCCGCGTTGGAGCTGGTCAATCGTGTCGCGGACGAGCAGTCCAGCCACGACTCCATGCAACGTTCCGCTTTGCTTGTACTCCATCGCCAGCCCGACGAACACGACCACGAATGACGCAAGCATGAGGACGTGATACTCCCACCAGCTCACGCGCCAGTTGGTCGCGAAGGACATTGAGAGTTGCGCCTGCATCAGAAACGCGCTACTCAACGCGATACTCAACAACAACGGTGTCGGGAAGCGCAGGTACAGGCGGCCATAGTGGACAGTCATGACGCAGAACAGGAACAGGGAGATGATCGTTGTCACCCAGGACAACTTGTCTGACTGCAGAAAGGCGAAGCGCTCCGCTGGAGCAACCGCGGGCTGGCTCGTTCCGGAGGCCGACGGCAGCGCGTCGGCACGCGAGCCATACTCGCTTCCCCCGTACTCACTTCCTCCGTATTCGCTTCCTCCAGCAGCGCTCACCGGGACGGTGACGCCTGCGATTGCGGGTGGCTCTGCTCCGGCAATCCCGCCGCTTGCTGAATCGGTAAACGCGATCGTGGCGTAGGCGGCCAGTCCAATCAGGAAGCACGTCGTAACAAACGCCTGCCGGCGGACGACAATGCGTTGCAGCAGACGACTGCGGTCAAGCGTGCTTAGCGCGAAGAAGACTGAGCCCACCAGCAGGCTGAGGCGCGCGGAGAAGCCAACCCACGGGTTAGCGCCTTCGAAGAGCTGGTTAGGCGTCGTCAGGCCATGGACGGCAAAAATACCTGCGATCCCGAGGAACGCCAGCGACAGAAAGACCACTCGCGCGTCACGCAGCTGGCCGGCCGCAATGACGAGCAGCCCGGCCATGAAGCACGCGACCAGGCTCGTCAGGGAGACGATGAAGAAGTGAAACGTCGGCGCCGCGAACGAGGAGTCGCTCAGTACGCCCTCACGCAGCAGCATGAAGGCGACGAACGGGGCGACGGCCATTCCTGCCCAGGGCAACCATCGGCGCGTGTGAGGCATCTGCTCCACCATCCGAGTACTCCGACGACCTCAATCATCGCAGTCTAGGCTTGATGACAGCGAAACTGTACGTGACCGTGGTACTGAGAACGGCGCATACGTTCGTCACCGTAGGCGGCGCCATCGCGGACTGGAGGAATGTTCAGGCCGGCATGCGACACCGTCATGCGACAAAGGTAGATGTCGTCGTTTGAGTCGAGCCCGTATCGCTCGATCAACCCGGGATCGAGCGCTCGAACCTAGTCGTCAACCGTGACGGCAACCCCGACTGACACCAGCCAGCCCGCGTAGTCGCGGCTATAGATCCGAACGAGATCCCGTTGGCCAAAGCGTCGCAACCTTTCTTCAGCGGTTTGAGCGGTTGAGTCCTCAATCGTCACGTCGCCGCTGATCGGGGTCTGGAGAATCGCCCATCCACCGGTTTTCAACACACGGAACAGCTCCGCCAGTAACTGTTCACACTTCGGGGGATTCAGGCCGATTTCGTGGCTGACCCAATAGGCCAATTGGCGTCCTGACGCGGAATCCGCACAACGAGCGAGAGACCCGTCCCCCCAAGTGTGAACAGTTACCTCCGCCATTGCCCTCCGGTCGTCGGGGATGTGCTCTATGACGTGGTTGCAGATGATGACATCGAACCTGTTGTCGTCCATATGGATATTCGGTTATATCCATACGGACCATCGCCTGCTTCGATTCGAGGTCGGCGCTGAGGTAGTCAAAATGCACGGAGACGTCCGAAGCCGCTTGCCGACAACATACTCGGGTGACACGTGCAGCAGCGATTTCCGCTGGCCCGCAAGCAGGATCGTTCGCTCGGTCAGGTAGAGCCAGAGCAGCCGGTGGCGTTCCAGACTGCCACAGACGGGACAGCGAGCGTTCGCTCGCGGGACGACTCCAGCGGGGCAAAACTCACGGACGTTGCTCTCACACAATGGACGATGTCGCGCGTCGCCGCCCCTTCTCCACCGAGCGGCCGGAATCGACAGATCACGGTAGCGGTTCTTCAGAATCTCGGAATACTGGCCCGGAACGTCGTCCTTGACGATACGGGCGAATCCCACGCAATCTCCCCGGATACGATTCCCTGAATTTTTGCCAGCGGTTTTTCTGCAATGCCAACGTTCGCTGGCAGTCTACGACACACCGGTTCGCCCGACGCTGAGTCCACTCTGCCGCTGGCAAAGACATTGCGACTGACACTTTGTTGCGCTTCGTCGCCTTGAAGGGACTTTTCATGCCGTACGAAAAGCTGACGGATCTGCCGGAAAGTGTGCGAGATTCACCCTCCGAAGCATGCTCAGGAAATCTGCCGCTCGGCCTGCAACGGCGCCCTGGATGAGTATGGACACGACGAGGCTCGCGCGCACCGGGTCGCCTGGGGCGCTGTCGAGCGAGACTATAAAACGCACAACGGCACAGGCGACCGGCACAAGATGGACGATTGTCCCGTGACACTCGCGCGCGTCAAGAGCCAAGCTAGCTAGTCGAGCGAACGCATGCGCCGGACGCTGTTGCGGACGCCGGCAAGCGACCGCTGGTATGTAACCTCGCCCATCAACGACCGACCGAGCAGCTTGATCTTGTCGAACGTGTCGTCCATAGGCCACGACAGCAGCGCGAGACCGGCGTGGCGGATCTTACGACCGCGCGGAACTCGCCGCTTGGCAAGGAAGCTGGCGCGATCGAACTCAATCGCACTCCAGGCGCGAACGCGCAAGACCGGGCGACGCCAGCGTGGCTGATAGCCCTCGATCGCTCGTCGCGCGATAGCGTGGATCGTCGCGAGGCGTTCCCAGCGTCGATCGTGAGAAAGACTCGATTGGTGCCAACGGTAGATGATGACCGGTTCGGACAGAAAACCAACCCGGCCAATCCGCGACAGCCGGACGAACATCTCCCAATCCTGACCCCAGCGCAGCGATGTGTCGAACAATCCGGCGCGCTCGATGGCGCGCCTCCGAATCATTGTCATTGACGGATTGCCGACGACGTTGCGGATAGCCACCTCACGCGCGAATTGCGCGCCTGTCAGTATCGGGAAACGCTCGACACTGCGCTCATCGCGCTCGACGTTCCACCATATGCGCTGGCCACTAACGAGCGCGGCGTCCGGGTTGTTCACGAGCCA
>JBBECJ010000042.1:0-7736 GCA_040881885.1 Thermomicrobiales bacterium
CGACGAAAACATCTCTTACGGCAAGATGAAGCAGATTGTCGGCAGGGATCTCGCCGAGCGGCTGAAGGATGCCTCGATGCGGCTCTACTCGCATGCCGAGCAGCACGCCAGGACGCGCGGCATCATCATCGCCGACACCAAGTTTGAGTTCGGGCTGGTCGATGGTCAACTAATCGTCATCGACGAGGTCCTGACGCCCGACTCGTCGCGCTTCTGGGACGCGTCGCAGTACGAAGCGGGCCGTTCGCAAGCCAGCTTCGACAAGCAGCCGCTGCGCGACTGGCTTGAACGCTCCGGCTGGGACAAGAACCCGCCCGGCCCGCCGCTACCGCCGGAGATCATCGATGAGACGGCCGCCCGCTACCGCAAGGCGTACGAGGTCATCACAGGAACGGAGCTACCCAGCGCGTGAGCACCGAAATGATCGAAGAATCAACTGCAACGGGCCGCTCGTACTTGGCCGAGGTGTTCGTCTCGCTCAAGGCGGCCGTCAACGACCCGCAAGGGCTGGCGATCCGTGACGGCTTGCGCTCGCTCGGCTACGCCGATGTTGAAGCCGTCCGGGCCGGCAAGTACCTGCGCGTCACGCTCCGGGCCGCGTCAAGTGACGACGCTCACGCCCAGGTCACGCGGATGTGCGATCAGTTGCTCACCAACCCGGTCATCGAGACGTATCAGATTTCAATCACGGTGCTGGCGGATCACTAGGCACATGCAATTGGAACATGGAAGGTTCTGAAACGTGCGCTTTGGAGTAGTTATCTTTCCCGGCTCGAACGGCGACCACGACGCGCTGACCTCGGTCGAGCTTGGCCTCAAGGAGGAGGTCGTCCCTATCTGGCACAAGGACACGACGATCGGTGAATGCGACGCGTTGCTGATCCCCGGCGGTTTCACCTATGGCGACTACCTGCGCGCCGGCGCGATCGCCCGCTTCTCGCCGATCATGGCCGCCGTCGAGGAGTTCGCCCACAACGGCGGCCCGATCCTCGGCATGTGCAATGGCTTTCAGATTCTGACCGAAGCGGGCCTCCTGCCCGGCGCGCTGCTGCCAAACGCCGAGTTGACGTTCCGCTGTGAGTGGATCAACGTCCGAGTCGAGACGGATAGAACGCCGTTCACGGCCGCCATCGACCCCGGCACGGTCCTCCACCTACCGATCGCGCACGGCCAGGGACGCTACGTCGTCACGCCACAACAATTGGCGGAGCTGGAGGCGAACGATCAGATCGTCTTCCGCTACACCGACGCCCAGGGCCAGGAGCATGACGACTACAACCCGAACGGCTCGACCGCCCACATCGCCGGCGTCTGCAACCAGCGTGGGAACGTGGTCGGCCTGATGCCGCACCCGGAGCGCGCCTATGACGCTCTGATCGGCGGCGACGAGGGTCTCAAGATTCTCCGCTCGGTCGTCCAGGCCGATCTCATGGCGGTGCGCGGGTGACGGTGACGATCACGCCCGAGGCGTTGCGCGAGGTCGCCCTGACACGCACCGAGTACGATCAGATCTTCGAGCTGCTTGGCCGTGAGCCATCTCCGGTCGAGCTTGGCATGTTCGGCGCGATGTGGAGCGAGCACTGCGGCTACAAGAACTCGCGTCCGCTCCTGAAGCACTTCCCGACAACTGGCTCCCGCGTCCTCCAGGGACCCGGCGAGAACGCCGGCGCGGTTGACATCGGCGACGGACTGGCGGTTGTCTTCAAGATCGAGTCACATAACCACCCGTCGGCGGTCGAGCCGTACGAAGGCGCGGCGACCGGCGTCGGCGGGATCGTCCGCGACATCTTCACAATGGGGGCTCGCCCGATCGCGCTGCTCAACTCGTTGCGTTTCGGCCCGCTCGACGTGCCGCGCAACCAGTACCTGTTCAACGGCGTCGTCGGCGGGATCGGCGGCTACGGCAACTGCCTCGGAATCCCGACCGTCGCTGGCGACATCTACTTCGACGCGAAGTACAACGGCAACCCGCTCGTCAACGCCATGTGCGTCGGGATCGTCGAGCACGACAAGATCATGCGCGCCAAGGCCAGCGGCGTCGGAAATCTGGTCGTCCTGGTCGGCGCCGACACCGGCCGCGATGGCATCCACGGCGCGACGTTTGCCTCGGTCGAGAACCCGGAGGAGTCGCATCGCGGCGTCGTCCAGGTCGGCAACCCGTTCCTCGAAAAGCTGCTGCTGGAAGCTTGCCTCGAAGCCCTCGAAGTCGACGGCGTCGTCGCCATGCAGGACCTCGGCGCGGCGGGTCTGACATCGTCGATCGTCGAGTGCGCCAGCAAAGGCGAGGTCGGGATCGAGATTGATGTCCAACGAGTCTCGCGGCGCGAGCGCGGCATGTCCGCCTACGAGGTGATGCTCTCCGAAAGCCAGGAGAGGATGCTGATCATCGTCACCGCGGAGGGGCTTCCGGAACTGCGTTCCATTTTTGAACGCTGGGACCTGCACTCCGACGTCATCGGCACAGTCACCGCCGATGGCCGCGTCCGCATCCTCGACGGCGACAGCATCGCCGCCGACGTGCCGGCCTCGTTCTATGTCGATGATTGCCCGGTCTACGTTCGGGAAGGCATCGAGTCACCGGATAATATCGCGGCTCGTCAGCGTGACCTGAGCGATCTGACTGACCTGACTAGCGATGACGTATTCCCGGCGCTCTTCCAACTGCTCGCCTCGCACAACGTCTGCTCGCGCGAGCCGGTCATCCGCACCTATGACCACACGATCATGTCGAACACCGTCACCGGGCCGCTGGAGGCTGACGCGGCCGTCGTGCGTGTCAAGGGAACCAACAAGGCGCTGGCCGTCAAGGCCGACTGCAACCCGCGCTACGTCTTCCTCGATCCATTCCTCGGCGGCCAGCACGCCGTCGCCGAGGCGGCGCGCAACGTCTCCTGCGTTGGAGCAGAGCCGCTGGCGCTGACCAACTGCCTCAACTTCGGCTCGCCGGAGAAGCCGGAGGGCTACTTCCAGCTCCAGCAGGCGGTGCTCGGGATGGCCAAGGCAGCCGAAGCGCTCGGCACGCCGGTCGTCTCCGGCAACGTCAGCCTCTACAACGAATCCGGCGACGAAGCGATCCTTCCGACGCCAACCATCGGTATGGTCGGCCTGATCGAGGATGTGTCGCGGCGCGCCGGCCTGGCGCCGCCTGACGGAAGCGTCCTCATCCTGATCGGGCAGCAATCCGCGACGCTCGGAGCAAGCGAATATCTCGCAGTGCAGCACGGCCTCGTCGCGGGTTCGCCGCCCGATCTGGATCTTCCAGTTGAACATAACGTACAATTACTGGTCCGCTCGTTGATCGCGGACGGAGTCGTCAGCGCCGCGCATGACACATCGGAAGGCGGACTGCTCGTCGCGATGGCGGAGATGTTGATTGCTGCCAGAACGGGGGCGAGCATTGCTCTTCAACCGCTCCGGGCAGTGAACGACGGACGGCTGGACCGCACGTGTTTCGGAGAAGCGGCCTCGCGGGTGATCGTTGCGGTCCCGAACGCGAACGTCGATGTTGTGCTCGGTCGAGCGACGGAGGTTGGTCTCGACGCATTGCGCCTCGGAACAGTCGGAGGAGGGCAACTAACACTTGATGTGGCGGGAAGCGTCGCGGTCGCGGAATTGCGTGAGACATGGGAGTCGGGTCTGAAGCATGGCCGATAGCGTACACTCTGTACGGACAAGCGTTCGGGTCGTGTTCAGTGCGATGAGGGGGCTTCATGTTTCCTGAGAGCGACGGCGACACGCTTCGCGAAGAGTGCGGCATCTTTGGCGTCTACGCGCCGGGCGTCGATGTCGCGCGGATGACCTTCTTCGGCCTTTACGCGCTCCAGCATCGCGGCCAGGAGAGCGCCGGAATCGCCGTCGCCCACGCGGGTGAGGTGCGTCTCCGCAAGCGGATGGGGCTGGTCGGCCAGGTCTTCTCCGAAGCCGATCTGCGCCACCTGGACGGTGACATCGCGGTTGGCCACACGCGCTACTCAACCACCGGCTCAACGGTCGCGGAGAATGCTGGCCCGATGGCTGCCGAGAGTGAGCTCGGGACGGTCGTCGTCGCCCACAACGGCAACATCATCAACTTCATGGAACTCCACGATGAGCTGGCCGGCGAAGGCGTCCGGTTCCAGACGACGACCGATTCCGAAATCCTGACGCGCCTGATCGCCCGATCGTCCGGTATCACAATTGCCGAGAAGCTCCAGCGCGCGCTGCGCCGAACGATTGGCGCCTACAGTCTCTGCGTCCTGACGCCCGACGGCATTACCGCCGTCCGCGATCCCAACGGCATCCGCCCGCTCTGCCTCGGACGGCTGGATGGAGGCTGGGTCGTCGCGTCCGAGACCTGCGCTCTTGCGACAGTTGGCGCGACGTTCGAGCGGGACATCGAACCGGGCGAGATACTCAGCATTTCCGCGCGCGGTCTTGAATCGAGCTGGCTCGAGCAGAGCGACAAGCGCGCACTGTGTGTCTTTGAGCTGATCTATTTCGCGCGACCGGATAGCGCCCTTGAGGGCGAGCGGCTGCACCTCGTCCGCCAGCGGATGGGGGCTGAGCTGGCCCGCGAGCATCACGTAGATGCGGATGTTGTGGTCGGTGTCCCGGACTCGTCGACGCCGGCCGCGATCGGCTACGCGAGGGAATCTGGCATTCCATATTCCGAAGGTCTCATCAAGAACCGCTATATCGGCCGGACCTTCATCCAGCCCGACCAGCGCCTGCGCGAGATGGGTGTTCGTCTCAAGTTCAACGCGCTGCCGGAAGTGCTTGAGGGCCAGCGCGTCGTTCTGATTGACGACACGATCGTGCGCGGGACGACCAGCCGGCCACTCGTCAACCTGCTGCGCACGGCGGGCGCGAAGGAGGTCCACATGCGCATCCACGCGCCGCCAATCGTCTGGCCCTGCCACCTTGGCGTCGACATGGCCTCGCGCGACGAGCTGCTCGCCGCCAACAAGACCAACGACGAGATTGCCGAGGCGATCGGTGTCGACTCGCTCGGCTATCTGTCGCTTGACGGCCTCTTTCGCGCGATCCGCCACCCGGCGTCAAACTTCTGCTCGGGCTGCCTGACCGGCAACTACCCGGTCAATGTCAATGGCGTCATCGACAAGCACGCCCTCGAACGCACGATCCAGCGTGTCTGATGGCCAGTTGTCGTTCTGAGCCGCAGCGAAGAACCTCCCCTGATTCAGCCACGCATTTTGGTTGAACCGGAGAGGTTCTTCGCTGCGGCTCAGAACGGCAGGGAAACACTCGCGCGCGATCCGGCGGCGTGTTACAGTCACTCGGCGCTGGGATCGTGGAGGAATGGGGATCGGTAGGGGGAGATGCAGCGAACACCGCTGGCTAGCCGGCACGAGGCGCTCGGCGCCAAGATGGTCGATTTCGCGGGCTGGTACATGCCGGTCCAGTACACCGGCATCATGGACGAGCACCGCGCCGTCCGCAACGCGGCCGGCTTGTTCGACCTCGGTCACATGGGTCAGGTCGATGTCAGCGGCCCGGACGCGCTGGCGTTCCTTCAATACGTCGCGACCAACGATGTCTCGCTGCTCGCGCCGGGCGAGGCGCAGTACGCGTTGCTCTGTTATCCCGACGGCGGTGTCATCGACGACATCATCATCTACCGACGCCCCGGTGGCGTTGGCTTCTTCGTCGTCATCAACGCCGGCAACAAGGACAAGGACGTCGCCTGGCTGCACGAACAGCGCGCCACGCGCGCCGATCTGGATGTCGCGGTGACGCACATATCAGATCAGAAAGGAATGATCGCCATCCAGGGACCGAAAGCGGTCGAGATTGTCTCGGGTCTGTCGTCGGTCGATCTGAACGACATGAAGAGCTTTTCCTGCCGAGAGACACGGATCGCCGGCATCCCGTGCCTGGCGGGCCGCACCGGCTATACAGGCGAGGATGGCTGGGAGTTCTATTGCCCGATCGAGCAGGTCGGCGAGCTTTGGGACGCGCTGCTGGACGCCGGCAAGCCGCACGGCCTCCAGCCAATCGGCCTCGGCGCGCGTGACACGTTGCGGCTCGAAGCGCGGATGCCGCTCTACGGCAACGAGCTTTCGACCGAGATCAACCCGCTCGAAGCCGGCCTAGGTTGGGCTGTAAAGCTCAATAAGGATGATTTCATCGGGCGTGACGCGCTGGCTGCCGCGAAAGAGGCGGGAATCAGCCGCCGCACGGTTGGGTTCAAGATGGTCGAGCGCGGTGGCGTTCCGCGCTCACACTATGATGTGCAGATGGACGGCAAGACAATCGGCTTCGTCACGAGCGGCACCTCTTCACCGTCGCTGAGCGAAAACATCGGGCTGGCCGTGATTGACAAGGAACACGCGGGTGTCGGCAAACCGCTTGATGTCGTCATTCGCGACAAGCCAGTGCGCGCCGAACAGATCAAGACGCCGTTCTACAAGCGTGAGAATCAGGGATAAATAGAATCCGAGCCGATTCGAAAGGGGAGGGACTTAGATGGCGGTGCCAGCGGACTACAAATTCACGAAGACCCACGAATGGGTCAAGATCGACGGCGATATCGCCACGATAGGGATCACCGAGTTCGCTCAGAGTGAGCTTGGCGATATCACCTACCTCGAGCTGCCGGGGGCTGGGACAGCCGTGCGCCAGTCCGAGCCGTTCGGAGTCGTCGAGTCGGTTAAGGCCGCCTCGGATGTGTACGCGCCGATCAGCGGCGAGGTCGTCGAGGAGAACAACGCCGCGATCGACGCGCCCGAGGTCGTCAACGCGTCGCCGTTTACAGACGCCTGGCTGATCAAGGTCCGCGTTAACGACACCAGCCAACTCGATAGCCTGCTCGATGCCGCCGCCTACGAGAAGCTTGTCGCCGAGTCCGGCGGACATTAGAAAACCGAACCGTGACGAGGAACGACGTGAGTTACCCTGTCATCCTGAGCCGCAGCGAAGGATCGCCTGGCGTGACCAAAGTAAACGGCGCGGGCGAGCGTCGGCGCTGTACAGTTTGGCTTGCTCTTGCTGGTTACACCAGGCGATCCTTCATTGCGGCGCAGGATGACAGGGTAAAACCTGCGGTTCCTCATTGGCGCGCAAGAATCCGACGCTTGCGATTGAAGTCGACGCCCGGACTGGTAACCACCCCGGCGGGCCGGAGGAACCGATGACGTTCAACCCGCACACGAAGGAAGACCGGCAGGCGATGTTGGCGGCAACCGGACTCGCCAGCATCGAGGCGCTGTTCGGCGCGATTCCCGAAGATGTCCGCTTTCCTGAACTGACGCTGCCGGCTCCACTCTCTGAGCAGGAGGCGTTTCGGCGGCTCGCGGAACTGGCCGCGCGCAACCTGAACGCGCTGGACAACCCGAGCTTCCTCGGCGCCGGAAGCTACAGCCATTACGTCCCGGCCGCCGTCCAGCAGATCACATTCCGTGGCGAGTTCTACACCGCCTACACCCCATACCAGCCGGAGGTCGCCCAGGGCACGCTTCAGGCGATCTACGAGTATCAGTCGATGATCTGCTCGCTGACCGGCATGGAAGTGTCCAACGCGTCGCTGTACGACGGCGCGACGGCGATGGCCGAGGGCGCGCTGCTGACCGTCTCGCTGCCGCGCGGACGAACACGAGTCGCGATCGCCGGGACGGTCCATCCGAACTACGTCAACGTCGTCAGGACCTACTCGAGCGGGGTCGGCGTCGATGTTGTCCAGGTCCCGCTTCCGCGTGACGGGTTCAAGACCGATCCGTCAGTCTTCGACGAGTTCCTCG
>JBBECJ010000043.1:0-1337 GCA_040881885.1 Thermomicrobiales bacterium
GAGCAACTGATAGCGGTCGCGGACCAGACGCTCAATCGCTGTGTCCGCGAGGCGTCCCAGTTCGATGCGGATGGCGCCGGTCTCACGATCCAGGAGGGGAAGCATCTGCGTCAGTGGGTGGCGGCGATGCAATTCGTCCGAGCGATAAGCGCCGATAACTACGATGCGAGATTCCGCTACCTGCCGTGCGACGTAGCGCAAGAGGTCGAGACTGGCCTGGTCGGCCCAGTGCAAGTCCTCCAATACGAGCACGAGTGGGCGCGTGGCTCCGGCAGCGACAAGAAAGTCGGCCACGATCTCGAAGAGCGCCTGCTGGCTCGGAAGGAGGCTAAGCGCGTTGCCGCCCCGCAGGTCTTCCGGCACTGGAGGCAAGCCTCCACCTTCCGGCCATGCGCGGATGATCTCGATCCATGGGCCGTACGGCGGCGTCATCGACAGATCGTAGCAACCACCTGAGAGGACGACTGCCCCTTCCTCCTCGGCGCGCCAGCCAAGCCAGGAAGTCATGGCCGTCTTGCCGATGCCGGCCTCGCCTCCGATCAGGACGAGCGACCCGCGTCCCACTAGCAATGCACGCGTCGCGTCCGCGAGTTGCTCCTGCTCGTGCTCGCGACCGACGAGCGGCGGCTCGACGGGGTATGACCGTGTAAGCGATCGCTGCCGGTGGCGAATCGCGGTCGGCGAAATCACGGCACCAGTCAGGGTGTCGAGCTCCTGCGGAAGGGTCGGAATTCCGATCGTTGCCAACAGCGCCCCGAACGCACCCGTCGACTCGCTGGTCGCGTCGATGAAGTTGATCGAGATATAGCGGTGGGGAATGACACAGGGCCGGTACTGGAGCAAAAGTAAGCGTTTGTCATTCTGGATTGCCCAGTCCCACTCGTTCTTGACATTGCGGCTCTCGACCGCATCCGGCGAGAGAACGCCGACGACAATGTCCGCTGCCGCCAATCCCTTGTCGATCTCGTCCGGCCAGTAGGCGCCGACCGGGATGTCGTACTGGTCCATCCAGGTCGTCACGCCATACGCGGTCAGATGCTCGCGCACCTGCCGGGCGAACACCTCGTCGGCACGTTGGTAGGAAATGAAAACCTGCGGCTGACTCATGCAGCACCGCCGATGTGCTGTTCCAACGCTGCGATTCGCTCCAGCGTCGGACGCGCGTCCAGCGGCTCGCAGATGGCGCGTGCCTCAGCGAGTGTGGTGAGGGCAGCGTCGATGTCTCCACGCGCCGCGTTCAGTTCAGACAGCGCGAGGAGCGTCAACGCGCGCTCGAACGGCGCGGCGCAGGCGTCGGCCAACCGTAGAGACTCAGGCAGATGTCGCCCCGCGCCCTC
>JBBECJ010000044.1:0-7704 GCA_040881885.1 Thermomicrobiales bacterium
GATCAAGCACTCGATCTCGTCCTGCTGCCTCCGGACACTCGCGCATAAGCCCTGAATGCCGAAAAACGGGGTATTGACAGGCGGTCAATGCGATGTTAATGTACGTACACGATCCCGATGAGTTATGACGGATCGGCGCACTGAGGCCAGACGAGCAATCGGTTGGCTGAGGTTTTCCGGAGACGGAATGGCGCGGCGAAGCAGGTCAGCCAGGCGCAAGCCTGATGGCAGTGGAGTCGAGCCGGACGCAGCACCGGAACGAGCGACGTGGCTTCGTCCACAACGTTCGACGCGACACGGGTCGCTCTGAGTTCACCGGCTTGCCGGCGTTCCCAGCGCAACCCATGTGTCACGGACGCGCCGAAGCCCGACCGGCTCGTCGGGATCGTACTTTTTCTCGCCGCATGCAACGGTTGGATCTGGAGCGGGGGAAGGGACTCGAACCCTCGACATTCTGCTTGGAAGGCAGACGCTCTACCAACTGAGCTACCCCCGCGGCCTGCGAGATCGTGGTCGGGGTGAGAGGACTCGAACCTCCGACCTCAGCGTCCCAAACGCCGCGCGCTGCCAACTGCGCCACACCCCGGCGGAAATCCGCACTCGCAAAGTATACATGACGTAGTGGCCCGTCAGCCGCGCGGGATCAACTGCATGAATCGCCGCTTTCCGACCTGCAGAATGGCCGGTTCGCTCAAACGCACCACCTCGATCGCCATCGTGACACGCTCGCCGTTGAGCCGCACCCCACCCTGCTCGACCAATCGCCTCGCTTCGTTGTTGCTGCTCGCCATTCCGGTCGCGAGCAGGATCTCCTGAATCGTCGACGGCACGTCAATCAGCGCCTCGGCGATCTCGCTCGGCACGCTCCGGTCGCGGAACACTCGCTCAAACTCGCGCCGTGCTCTGGCAGCCGCCTCGACGCCATGCAGATCGGCGACGATCTCGAACGCCATCCGGTCCTTCGCGTCGCGCGGATTCAGGTCGCCGGCCGCCATCCCGGCGACGATAGCGTCGATCTCGGTCGCCGGCATCAGCGTGACGAGCCGCAGGTAGCGCTCGATCAGCGCATCCGGAATCGACATTAGCTTCCCGAACGACTCGATCGGGCCCTCAGCCACGCCGACGTAGTTGTCGAGGCTCTTCGACATCTTCTGGACACCGTCCAGCCCAACCAGTAAAGGCACGGTCAGGATGTCCTGCGGCGGCAGGCCGTACTCGCGCAGAATGTCCCGACCAACCAGCAGGTTGAAGGTCTGATCGGTTCCGCCCATCTCCACGTCGGCCCGGACCGCGACTGAGTCGTAGGCTTGCAGGAGCGGGTAGAGCAGTTCAACAATCCCGATCGGGGCGCCGCTCGCGTACCGCGCTTGAAAGTCCTCGCGTTGCAGCATCTGGGCGACGGAGTAACGCGCCGTCAGCCGCAGCACATCAGCCAGATCGAAGCCGCCGAACCACTCTGACTGATGCCGGATCTCGGCTTGTTCGACGCCGATGACCTTGAAGAGCTGGTCGAGGTAGGTGCGAGCGTTCGTCCGCACTTCGTCAGCCGTCAGCATCGTTCGCTGCGCGGAGCGCCCGGTCGGGTCGCCGATCTGGGCCGTCCAGTCTCCGATGATGATGACGACCGTGTGACCGAGTTCCTGAAACTGGCGCAATTTGCGAAACGCGACATAATGTCAGATGTGAAGGTCGGGGCGCGACGGGTCGACGCCGAACTTCACCCGCAGCACATCGCCTGACCGGATTCGGTGTTCCAGATGCCGGCGAACCAGCACCTGAGCGACCCGTTCATCGCCGAGCAATTCCGCGATACGGGCGTCTCGCTCGGAGTCGTTCACGCGAGCGGTCCGCTGTCCTCCGGCTGGCTGCCGGCGAGGATGGCGCGAGTTGTCGCCTCGTCGTCGTGCATCTGGGCCGCCAGCGCTTCGGCTGACTCGAAAGCCCGATCGCCCCGCACCCAGGCGACGAACTCAATTTCAAGATCGAGCGTGTAAAGGTCGCCGCTGAATTCGAGAATATTGACTTCGACCTGCCGTTCGCCGTTGGCGAAGGTTGGGCTGGAACCGACGTAAATCATCGCCGCCCTTGCTCCGAGTTCCCGGTCGGAGACACGCGCGTAGCCGGCGTAGATGCCATCAGCAGGGACGCAGATGTCGGCCGGTGGCAGCAGATTCGCGGTTGGGAAGCCGAGTTCACGCCCACGGGCGGCTCCATGCTCGACCGTTCCGGTCAGCCGGTAGCGCCGGCCAAGCGAGGCTGTCGCGCGGGCGATGTTGCCGTGTGCCAACGCCTCACGGATTGATGAGCTGGAGATCGTCACGTCACCGTCTTGTAGACGTTCGATGATCGTCGTCGTGAAGCCGTGCAGGTCGCCGAACGACGCGATCGTAGCTCCGTCTCCGGACCGTCCCCGCCCAAACCGGAATCCCGAGCCGACGAAAACTGCCGCCGGGCGGACAGTCTCGAGTAGCAGCCCGAGGAAGGCGTCGGGATCGAGCGCCGCGAAGTCCTGGTCGAACGGAATGACGGCGACGTCGTCGACGCCCATCGCCCGGATCAGCTCGAGCTTGCGCGCCGGAGCCGCAAGCCGCTGGAACGGCAAGTCGGGCCGCAGGACCGCCGATGGATGCGGCTCGAACGTGACCACCAGCGAACGCAGATTGCGTGAACGCGCGTCATCGATCACGCGCTGGATCAGGTACTGGTGGCCGCGATGGACACCGTCGAAATTTCCGATCGTTATCGCGTGCGGTCCCGGCTCCACTCGCTCCAGGACCTCAATCGCGCCGAGCGGAGCCTGCGTCACGGTTCGTCCCTCTCGCCTTCGCGCGGCAGCACAAGCGTTGGATTCAGCCTGTCGTCGTCGGCCAACGCTCCGATTCCCAGGAACCGGCCACTATCGCCATAGGCGCGGACAGCAACTCCGGACGTGCCTGACGACGACGCAACATGGACCGACCGGCCATGATACCACGCCTCCTGATCGGAACCTCCGAGGATGACGGCCGGCAGATCGGCGAGCGCGGTGTCAGGATGCAGCGCGACGCTCGGCCAATCCTCGCGAACGTCAATCGCGGCGAGTTTGTCAAGCGTCCATGAGTCCGCCAGGCAGAACGCTCCGCTATTGGTCCTGCGCAGGCCGTGGCAGTAAGCTCGGACGCCAAGCGCCGCGCCAAGATCGCGAGCGATCGAGCGAATGTAGGTCCCTTTGCCGCAGTGAATGTCCAGCACAAGGTCCGGAGGTTCGTAGCGGACGACTTCGATCGCGTGGACAGTTACGATCCGGCTGGGCACAGTTACCTGCTCGCCGGCGCGAGCGAGCTCATACAGCTTACGTCCACCGACCTTGATCGCCGAGTAGGACGGGGGAACCTGCTCGATCTCGCCAGAGAACGCGCTGACGGCCGCCACCACCTCAGCGGCGTCGGGCCACTCCGCCCGCTCCCCGGTCGCCTCAAGGACGCCGTCGACATCGGCTGTGTCGGTAGACGCGCCCAGGACGACGTGCGCGCGATATCCCTTCTGATTGTCCTGGACGTACTGGAGAATTCGCGTCGCGCGACCCACAGCGACGACGAGGACGCCCGTCGCGAACGGATCGAGCGTGCCGCCATGACCGACGCGCTTCATCCCGACCAGCCGCCGGACGCGGCTGACGACATCGTGGGATGTCATTCCGGCCGGCTTGTCAATCACGAGCAGCCCGTTCAGATCGGGCAGATCAGATCGGCTCATCACCGCTATTCGGGGTCGTTGTCGCGGCGCCACGTGGCCCGATTCGGCTGGCAATCTCGTCAAGGAACCGATCCCTGGCCAACTCGCCGGGATCGAGCCTCGCGCCGGCCGCTCGAGGATGGCCGCCGCCGCCGAACAGCCCAAGCAGCTTGGCGACATCGACATCGTCGGCGATTGAACGCATGCTCACGCGCCAGCCCCAGGGTTCCTGATACAGAATCGCTGCCGCCCGCGCACCGATCGTCCCGGCCAGGAAGTTTACGATACCTTCCGCTTCGGCTCGGTCGGCTTCGGTCCGTTCGAGCATCTCAGGGTCGATCTGTGACCAGATCAGCGCGCCGCGCCATTGCGCGCGTTGGAGGGCCTCCGCCCAGAGGCAAATCGTCGAATACGGCTTGAGGCGGAAGAGAGCATCCACGATCGCGTCCACGTTGGCGCCGGCGTCGATCAGTTCCGCGGCTGTCCGCAATGTCGCCGCCGTCGTGCTGGGTGTCCGCAGACCCAGTGTGTCGCCGTAGATGCCGGTCAGCAGGGTCGTCGCGTTGTTCTGTTCGATCTCGATGCCAAGCTCGTCGAAGAGACCAACCAGGATCTCCGACGTGCTCGCGGATTCCGGGACGACGAGGTTCAACGTGCCAAAGCGGTGGTTGGTGATGTGGTGGTCGATGTTGACGATCGCCCTGGCGCGCTCGAACTCTCCAGCGAGCCGGTAGAAGATTGGGCCGAGCCTTGAAGGGTCGGCGCAATCCACCAGGATCAACAGATCGGACTCCGAAACCGCCTCGTCATCGAGACGCTTGACATCCGCCGCGCCGTCAAGGAACTCCAGGTTGGCCGGCAGGGCCGCGTCGCCCGACGCGACCAGCGCCGGCTTGCATCCGAGGTTCCTGAGCAACGCGCGCATGCCCAGCGCCGACGCGACCGCGTCGGCGTCAGGGTTCGCGTGTGTCAGGATGACCGGTCTGGCGGCCGTCCGCAGCAGATCGCGAATCCGATGGGCGGCTGCCGGGATGCTGTGTATCGTCTCGTGGCCGTGAGCCGCCGGCGCGGGATCATCGCGTGTGAACGAGTCGATCACGCGGGCGTCCCCTCGTCCGTGGCGCTCGAATTGTCTGCCGCCGCCCGCAACTCTGGTTCAAGGTCGCGCAGGATTCTGGCGACATTCTCGGCGTGTTCCATTGAGCGGTCGAGCCGGAACGACACGTCCGGAATAGTTCGCATCCGTAGCCGGGGCGCGAGCATCCTCCGTATGAACCCGCTGGCGTTGTTCAGCGCAACCAGCGACGACGCGCGCTCGTCGTCGCTACCCATGACGCTGACGAACATCCGCGCGTACTTCATGTCGGGACTCATCTCAACGCGTGTGATACTGACGAACCCCAGCCGGGGATCGCTCATCTCGCGTTGGATGATCTGGCTGACCTCATCACGCAGCAGATCTCCGACCTTTTCGCGACGTCGTCCGCTCATGCCGGCCTCCTCGTCCCGATATGCCGAGGCGACAACCGCGCGGTCACTCGCTCGGTTGCCGCCCGGTTGTTGCCTGGCTTGCTGCCGCGATTATGCGGTCCGAGCGATCTCCTCGACATGGTAGAACTCGATCTGGTCGCCAGTCTCGTATTCGTTGAAGTTGTCGAGGATCGCGCCGCACTCGTAGCCGGCCTGAACCTCGCGCGCGTCGTCCTTGAAGCGCTTGAGCGAGCCGACGGTCGTGTCGATCACAACGGCGCCGTTGCGCAGCACGCGCGCTCGAGAGTTCCGCGCCGCTTTGCCGTCGAGCACATACAGTCCTGCGACGACATCGCGGTTCGGTAGCCGGAACATGTCGCGCACCTCGGCGTAGCCATCGGTGACCTCGCGCTTTTCCGGATCGAGCAGGCCCGACATCGCCAGCTTGACGTCGTCGACCAGATGGTAGATGACATCGTAAAAGCGGATGTCGATGTTGGCCGTGTCGGCAGCGCGCTTCGCGGCGGCGTCCGGCCGGACGTTGAAACCGATGATGATCGCACCCGAGGCCGAGGCCAGGTTGACGTCCGACTCGTTGATCGCGCCGGTGCCGGAGTGGACGATCGTCAACGAGACTGCGTTTGCTTCATCGTTGATCTTCGCCACCGAGCCAAGCACCGCTCCCAGCGACCCTTGAACGTCCGCCTTCAGGATGATCGGCATGCCCTTCGTGCCGCCTTCCTGCATCTGGCCGTAGATGTCGTCGAGCTTGACCACCCGCGACTCGGTGAACGCCTCGGCCCGTCGCTGGCGGGTGCGTTCCTCGGCCAGAGCGCGCGCCGACTTCTCGTCTTCCGCCACCTGGAAGGTGTCACCAGCCTGCGGCAACTCGAACAACCCCAGAATCTCGACCGGGGTGGATGGTTCAGCCTTGCGCAGCTTGCGGCCGCGGTCGTCGTTCATCGCCTTGATGCGGCCCCAGGTCGCGCCGGCCACGACGATATCGCGCGGCTTGAGCGTTCCGGACTGAACCAGCATCGACGCCGTCACGCCACGCGTACGGTCGATCTTGGCTTCAATGACGACACCGACAGCAGGCTTGTGGACGTTCGCGCGTAGCTCGGCAATGTCGGCTACCAGCAGGATGACCTCAAGCAGATCATCGATGCCCATCTTTTCGCGGGCAGAGATCTCGACGACCGGCACGTCGCCGCCGTATTCTTCCGGCATGACACCAGCCTCGGATAGCTGCTGTTTGACCCGATCGGGATTGGCTGCCTCGAGGTCGATCTTGTTCATCGCGACAATGATCGGCACACCGGCCGCCTTGGCATGCGAGATAGCCTCGCGCGTCTGCGGCATGACGCCGTCATCGGCGGCGACGACGAGGACTGCAATATCGGTGACCAGTGCGCCGCGGGCGCGCATTGCCGTGAATGCCTCGTGACCCGGCGTGTCGAGGAATGTGATCTTGCGTCCCTGAACCTCGACCTGATAGGCGCCGATGTGCTGGGTGATGCCTCCCGCCTCGCCTTCGGCGACCTTCGTCTCGCGGATCGCGTCGAGCAACTTCGTTTTGCCGTGGTCGACATGCCCCATGATCGTGACAACCGGTGGGCGTGGCGACGCGTCCGGGTCGGTTGCGCCCTCACTGCGGCGGTCCTCGATCTCCTGCGACGCCTGCTGAACGACCTCCGGCACATGTTCTTCGACGTCGATCTCGAAGGTCTGGGCGACAGCCGTCGCCGTGTCGAAGTCAACCTGCTGGTTGATGGTCGCCATGATGCCCTGGCCCATCAGGGCCTTAATGACATCGATCGCGCTTATCCGCAGCGCGTCGGCAAGCTCCGCGACCGACATGACCGAGCCGAGCGTTACCGGCCCACTGGGACGCTGGATTGTGGCCGTGATGCCGGCACGGCTGCGCGGTCCGCTATCGGTCCGTGGGCCACCGCCACGGCGGCCACCCGGCCGTCGATTGCGATTCGGTCCACCACCACCACCACCACCTGGCCTGCGAAACTGTCCACTCATACGATGCACTCCTTCTTTCGAACCGTGGTCCCCTCTTCCGGGACGTAACTGCCAAGACTGGGACTCACGTCGTCTCGTCAGGCGGGAAGTGGGAGCTTGCGTACTCCCGCAACATGGCGCGTGCTTCGGCGTCCAGCTCTACCTTCAGCGCCCGGTCGAGCGCGTTCGAGTCGGCCGCGCGGTTCCAGCATGAGCGCCTCCGGCACAAATACGCGCCACGGCCATTCTTCTTGCCGGTTGGATCGACCTCGACCGTCCCCTCGGGCGTCCGGACCAGCCGGACATACGCGCGCTTCGCGTCTTGCTCGCGACAGGCGACACACATGCGCTTTGGCACATGCTTCGGCCGGGCGCCGCGCTTTGGCTTCGGCTTGCCTGGCGTCGCTTCGGCGCTCATGCGCACGCTCTGGGTCATTCGCTACCCGCGACGGCGTCGTCGTAGAGCGGTAGCTCCTCGGCGCTTTCGAAATCGTAGCGGGCGCGTAG
>JBBECJ010000045.1:0-7676 GCA_040881885.1 Thermomicrobiales bacterium
TTCATGGCGCGTATCCGGATGGGGTCTGGTTCGCCGGGCTGGCGGCGCTGAACGATCCGGCATTCGTCCCTGGCAGCATCGCTGCCGCGCTCAATGTACAGGACAATCGTGGGCAGCCCGTCCTCACGACGCTTGTCGAGCATCTCAACGCCAAGCACTTGCTGCTGGTGCTCGATAACGTCGAGCACGTCATCGATGCTGCTGATGACGTCGTTGCGCTTCTTGCTGGGAGCCCCGCGCTCACCGTCCTGGTTACGAGCCGTGTCCCGCTCCACGTGCTGAGTGAGCGTGAATATCCAGTTCACCCGTTGTCACTCCCTGGCGAGAACCAGCAGCGCGACATGGCGAACGTGACGCAGTCCGAGGCCGTGCGGATGTTCGTCGAGCGCGCGCGGGCGGTGAAGCCGGCGTTTGCCTTGACGAACGAGACGGCGCCGGTACTCGCTCAGATCTGCGCCCGTCTCGATGGGCTCCCGCTTGCCATCGAGCTTGCCGCCGCCCACGTCCGCGTGTACTCACCCCGCGCGCTGTTGCAGCGGCTTGACCGACGGCTCCCTCTCCTTGTCGACGGAGCGCGTGATCTTCCGGCCCGCCAGCAGTCCCTGCGCAGCGCCATTGGATGGAGCTACGATCATCTGTCTCCTGACGGGCAGGCGCTTTTTCGAAGGCTTGCTGTTTTTCGCGGTGGCTGGGACCTGGACGCGGCCGAGGCCGTCGGACGCGACCTGGCGATCGACGTACTGGCTGGGTTGGAGCGGCTCGTTGAGCACAACCTTGTGCTGGTAAGCGCACTTCCGGATGGCGAACCACGCTTCACGATGCTCGAGACGATTCGCGAGTTCGGGCTGGAGCAGCTGGGGACATGCGGTGAGGAGTCAGTGGCGCGCTCGCGGCATGCCGAGCATATGCTCGCATTCGCGGCGCGCGCCGACGCGGGACTGCGGTCGATTGATGGCGATCTCTGGTTGGAAAAACTCTTTCGTGAAGAGGACAACCTGCGCGAGGCCTTGCGCTTGACGCTGTGGGACAGTGGAGATCGCCTGATCGGGTTGCAGCTGGTTGGTGTCCTGTTCTGGTTCTGGTTCGCAAAAGCCGGCGAGAGCACGACGCGTGAGGCACTTGGATGGCTGGAGCGTGCGTTCGAGGTCGCGCCACCTGACGCTGATCCTGTGATCCGTGCCAAGGCAATGAGCGGGTTCGGCCTCATGCTGTGGTTGGTATCCGAGGATGAGCGAGCCAAGGCACTGTTCACCGAAAGCCGGGAGATCTTTCGGCTGAGCGAAGAGGCATGGCACGTGGCCCTCGTGACGCATCAACTGGCCCACTTGCTGGACACTCAGGGATACGCCGAGGAGGCATTCCTCTTGTTCCAGGAGTCTCTCGACCGTTTCGAGCAGCTGGCTGATCCGTGGGGGATAGTCTTCTCGCGCCTCTGCTTTGGGTCTGCATTGATTGTTCAGGATCAGTTCGAGCGCGCGCGCGAACTCCTGGAACAGGGGCTCGAGCGCGCGCGTGAATTTGGCGAGGAAGGCTGGGTCGCGAACACATCGCTGCGGCTGGGCGAGCTGGCACGCTCCCAGGGTGATCTGCAGACGAGCGTGCGGTGGTACGCTGACGCGCTCACGCTGTTCCACCGGCAACAATGGGCACTCGGCGTCGCTCATCCACTCGTGCGACTCGCACAGGTCAGTCTCGAACTCGGGCACGCGGAGACGGCGGCGCGGCTCCTTGGGGCGTCCCATGTCCGTATGGTCGATGAGGCGTTCGGGCGAGCCTATCAGCCAATCTGGGGCTGGTATGGTGAGGCGGAGAGCCAAATGCGGGAACGCCTCGGCGACGACGACTTTCAGCGGTTGTGGGAAGCAGGCCGCGCGATGTCAATGGCGGAGGCTGTCGAGGAAGCGTTGTCGGCACACTCGCCAGCCGGGTAGGAGGCGCGGCGGCGACGCGTTCAGCTACTGTTCTGGTGTGAGCACAGTGCGGCATGACACGCAATCTGCCGGCGGTAACCAGCGAGCGACGCGGTCAGTCGAGGATGCGGCGGAGGTCGACGTGCTGTCCGGTGGCCGCCTGCGGCTCGGCGTCGGTATGGGATGGGTCCCCGATGGCCTTTTTCGATGGCGCGTCGGACGCAGCGCGCGATGCGATTTCTGCCGGCCGGGCCGCGCTGGGGCTCACGCCTTGGCGTGAGTGGACGATGTGCGTTCAGGCCTATGTCGCGTGGGGGCAGGGCGACCATTCCACGGCTTGGCAGCAGGTGCGAGCAATGCTGCCGGAGGGACCGGCGACCGAGCCGGGCGGTCAGATGTTCGGCCCTGCCCTCGAACTGCAATGCCTGGCGATCAACCTTAGTATGGGATTTATTCTTCGTCGGAGACGGAGGTTGGAGGCTGCTCGGCATCGACGGTGCCGTCTGCGTCGCGGTCGATCTGGAGCCTGAGGTCGTTGAAATCGTCGTCGCGCGCAACTGTGAGTTCGGCGAGGGTTCCGGCTGGCTCGTTAAGCTCGAAGACGGCGCGTTGGTCGAACTCCGTCGACATACTACCCATGAATCCACTCTCTTCGAGACGCCAGGCGACAATCTCCACTGTCACCGGCCCTTGTCGGTCGAGCACGGTTTGAACAATCACTGGTTCCAATGTGTAGATGTCGAATGAGTAGGTGGGGGGCAGTGGAACGAGGGTCGTACGTGTCATAATCGTCCAACGGATGGCCGTCGGTGGTCCAGAAACTGACCGTCACGTCGCCGGTGACCCTAACATTCATTATACCCGTCGTACGCCCATCGTCGGGCGTGCTTCGCGTGCACGCCAGCGAAAGCGCGCCAGGAAGGAGAAACGGCACAATGAGGATGAGCTTCAACAGGTTTTTCATCTGGCCTCCGCAAGAGTGTCAATCATACGCACATAGGCTATCGGAGGTCCCCGAATCGGTGAGACACGGCAGGTGGTTACAGAAGCCGTACTCTGAGCACAGTGGATGGGTAGGAATCGGGAGATGGGGTACGGCCAGATAGAACCAGGGGCATCTCGATCTGCTTCTCAACTGATTGCATTCGCCGGAAGTGTTGACATGCGCTCGACAAGTAGGGGCGGGTCGTTGTAGCCAGCTTGACACACCGAACATTCCGAGACCCGCCCTGCTCCTCGCCCGACGATCTCGCCACCATCTGTCAACGCTTCCGGCAAATGCAATCATATCCCGTTTCCCGACTTCCGCCTGTCGGAAACAGACAACGGGGAGGGTCATGCGACCCTCCCCGTTGCGAGTGCGGACTTACGTCGTGCCGGCCTATTCCCGGATCTCGTAGGTGACCGGGATCAGGATGGCGGCTGGGCCTTCGGGTGGGCCGAGCGCGATCAGCCCCTCGTAGACGCCCGGCGCGACGCCCTCCGGCGCGAACTCGATCGTGAAGGTGTAGTGCGCGCCAGGGGTGATCTCGCCCTCCGGCAGGCCGGAGACGCTGATGTCATCGCCCTGGACGATGTTGATCGACAGGTCGAAGGTCGATTCCCCGGCCGGGATCGCCCAGCCCTGGACCAGCAGCATGTACTCGCCGGCCTCGGGCAGCGTGATCCGGATCTGCTCGTCGGCGGTCGGCGTTGTCGAGGCGCCGACCAGCTCGTCGCCGGTGAACTCGCCATCGCCGTTGAAGTCGTAGAGCAGATAGATGTCGATGTCGTCGCCTTCCTGGCCGGTGGTCGAGATGTCCAGCAGGCCGGCGTTGCCGACCGTGAACTGCTCGGTGTAGCTGGCCGTGAAGGGGTCGTTCGGGTCGTCCTGCTGGATTGGCAGGCCGGTCTTGACATCCGGCAGGCTCAGGCCGAAGCCCTGGACGACCAGTCCCGACAGCGCCATCGTCGAGATAACTTCCTCCTGGATCAGGAAGCCCGGGCTGCCAGCCGGCCGCGAGAGGTCGATCGGCGCGTTCGAGACGGAGAGCGCGCCGGCCCGCAGGCCGAACGATTCGGCCTGCTCGGCCGAGGCGAAGTTGACGTTGTCGAGCATGACCTCGTTGAGGCCCGGCGCATACGGGGCCGCCACGAACTCACGCTGCGCGCCGCTCGTCGTCGAGGTCAGGAAGACCCCGGCGCCGAGATAGAACTCGTCGCTGCCGCCCAGCCGTTCGAGCGTGTACGGCCCGTAGGTGGCCGGGTCATCCGGCTCGAAGGGGGTCCCGCACTCGACGCCGGTGAAGCAATCAGGTGTCGGGCCGTAGATGTGGACGTTGAGGTCGGTCGGCATCTGCTCCCACCAGCTGTCGACCATGAAGTAGCGCTGGCCCTGGTCCGGCTGGCCGAGGCCGCCGGGGGTTTCGGACAGGTCGGCGAAGTAGAAGCGCCAGTCTCCGGATTCAGCCCGCCAGTCCCAGGCCTGAGCGCCGTAGACCTGATCGTTGCGGTAGTACGGTTCGACATCCAGCGTGTCGTCATCGCCCATTCCGGCCTCGATGTTGGACGAGCCCGCGACGTTGATCGTCACCGGCACGATCGAGGTCCAGTAGCCGTCGTCGAACCAGAGCGCGCCCTCGTAGAGACCGTGCGGCGCATCGCCCGGCACTGTCACGGTGGCGCGGACGCGGTTGCTGCCGCCGGCAGCGACGGTTACCTCGTCGCTGTAGGGATCGACCCAGTCCCAGGCGGTCTGCTCGTAGAACTCCATCAGCATGTTGATGTTGGTCTGCGGGACTTCCTCGCGCGCCTGCTCGTGGATCAGGCCCAGGAAGATGCCGTCCGTCGCGCGCTGGCGCGGGCTCTGGACGGTGATGGTGTTGTTCTGGCTGGCGTTGTAGCCGTAGTTGAAGCGGATGTACTCGCCGGCGTCCAGCTCGCTTTCCTGGACGACGCCGTCGCCGTTATCGTCCGTCCAGAGGTTGCCGTCGCCGTTGACATCCGTCCAGTCATAGGCATACACGCGCCAGATGTTGACCTGGGTCGGGTTGTAGGAACCAGCCGGGTCGAACTGGCCGTAGGGGACGTTGATCCGCGCGACCAGCACGTCGGTCGATTCCGGAACGAGATCGGTGATGTTCCAGAGGTAGTGCGGCGCCTGTAAGACGCTCGTCGTCCCGACCGGGTTGTCCTCTTCCCAGTCAATCGGTTCCTGGCTGGTTGGCGACGACGTGAAGTCGTTGGTCCACTCGCCCTGCTTCAGCAGCCAGCGCGAGCCGACCGTGAAGGTCAGATCGGCGTCACTCGGGTTGTGGATATCGAACCAGGCGTCGTCGGTTTCGCCCGGCTTCATGATGTTGGTGAAGGCCGGGTATTCCTCGCCACGCCAGGAACCGGCAATCCAGTCGCTCGGGGTGACGTAGGCGCCGCCCGCGCCCGAGGCGATATCGACGGAGCGGTTGGCGTTGACGGAGCCGGCGCCTTGCAGGAATGGATCGTAGTTCAGATCCTTCGCGCCGCTCATCAGGATCGCCTTGGCCGTCTCGAAGTCCGGCCAGCTGCCATTGGCCTCGTAGTACGCCTGATACATCAGCGCCGCGTTGCCGGCGACAACCGGAGCCGAGCGGCTGGTGCCGCCCCAGGTGTACCAGGAGCTTGCGCCGGAAAAGAACTCGTTCAGCGGGGCCGCGCCCGAGCCGACCGAGCCGTTGCCGAGCAGACTGACACCCACGTCGCCACGCGCGCCCGGCCCACGGCCGGACCACGAGACGACATCACCGTGCGTAACCTGGTCAGCGCTGACGATCGAGTCGAACGAGCCGGTCGAGCCGTACTGGGTCGAGGCGCCGATCGACATCCCGGCGGCGGGGCTCGGTTGAGCGGTCGTGCCGAAACCCGGCGCGCCGTTGCCCGAGGAGCCGAGCACCAGCATGGTTGGGTTCAGGAAGCGCACGATCGCGTCGATCTCGCGCGACATATGGTCCCAGCCGTCATTGTGGATCGCTGAGTCGCCCCACGAGTTGGACATGATCTGGGTATCGTCCTCGGTGCCGGGGACACCGTCATAGCCGAGGGCGGCGAAGTAGAAGGCGTCGGTTCCGCCCAGCGAATAGAAGTCGCCGGCGTTGATCAACTCAACGCCCTTGCCGGCGGCGACAACCATCCCATTGGCGCCATCCGGCTTGTAGGACGGGTAGGCGCCATCCAGGGCCGAAGGGGCGTTCGTGACGCCCTGGCCGGCAACACCCGAGGCGCAGAGCTGGCCGTGGTCGCCGCCGGGGCTGGCGAGGAAGTCCTGGATCGAGAAGAGGACGAGGTTGCCCGAGCCTGGGTCGCCCTCGTCGGCGACGCCATTGCCGGCCACGCCGATTCCCCACCACCAGTCGGCGGCCGGGACCGAGTTCACGCCGTCGGCGATCCAGTACAGCATTCCGGCCGACTGATCGTAGAAGCCGTCCGGCTCCGGGTCGAACTCGCCGGTTGCGGGGTCGATCGCGCCCCACCAGTCGGCGCCGCCGATCTCGTCGCCCTTGCGCATCGGCTTCTCGTCGCTGAAGTCGTTGTCGAAGTCGAGATCGACGTAGACCGTGTCGTAGACGCCGGCCGTCGCCTCGTCGGCGACGAGAACGGCGGGCCGCTCGTCGTGCGCCTCGGGGTCGGCCAGGTCGATCTCGTTGATCAGGCGATACCACTGCCGCAGCCCGTTATCCGGGTGCGAGCCGATGTGGTAGTCGCCGCTCAGGCTCGTGCCGGTCAATGTGTAGTCGTAGGGGGCCTCGGCGTCCACCGGCTGGTAGGACGCGCTGCCCTCGGAGACAACCGTGCTCGTGTCGGCGTATGCGCCGAACCCGTCGGCGATGTTCGACTCGCCCAGGATGAAGTCGCGCGCCATCAGGTACATCGAGAACTGGTCGTATTGCAGCGGCCAGCCGAAGTATGGCGAGCTGGGGTCAGTCACCCGCGCCTGGGTGCCCATCAGGTCAGGATGGGCGAAGTCAATGCCCGAATCGTTGACCATGACCTTGACGCCCTCGCCGGTGTAGCCCTTGTCCCAGGCGAGCTGGGAGTCGTGGCCGCCGAGGACGTCGTACCAGCCGTTGGGGGCCGGACCAGGCGCGCCCGGATAGTTGTTGCGCTGGCCGGTCCGCATCCGTTCGGTCAGATGGGCCTGGACCTCGGCGCTCGGCAACGTCGCCGCGCTCGACTCGCCGTCATGCTTGCGATCGGGGACAAAGGCGCCGGTGATTGGGAAGACCGAGGCGACGCCGTCGACACCGGCCAGCTTGGCGACGTTGCGCGCCACGATCGTGCCGGTGATCGTCGTGTAGCCGGTTGGCCCGACGAAGGCCGGCGCCAGGGCGTCCGGCATATAGGCCGAGAGGTCGGTTCCGACTCTGGAATAGGCGCGAACACGGACAAAGGCGCCGGGCGCGTCCTTGGCCGTCTCGATCAATTGTGGGTGAACCTTGCGCAGCGCGGAATCGGATTTGGACGCGACCTGCATCTGCGTCGCGGTCGCGCCGCCGATGCCGGCGCCTCCGATCCCCACCAGCAACATTGACAGGACCATCACGGCTGAAACGGCCACGGACGCGTGTCGCGCGCGCCGGGCAGGCACTGGTTTCACAAACCTGCTCCCTCCGTACCACCACAACCAGCGGCGCGTATGCCGCCGGCCACCGCCGCGCTGAGCGCACAGCGCGCAGGAACCCCAGTCAATCCGCCGGAAGGCCCCCTTTCAGACGTGCGCCGGAACCCCTCCCCAACCCCTCCCCTAAAGAGAGA
>JBBECJ010000046.1:0-1330 GCA_040881885.1 Thermomicrobiales bacterium
GAACCCCTCCCCTAAAGAGAGAGGGGCTTTTGGCCGCACGAATCTAGAAGCCCCTCCCTTTTCAGGGGAGGGGTTGGGGAGGGGTTCGTGCGTTCCGATCGTGCCTCTCGGGCACATTCGACACTCCCAACTCAATCCACCGTGCCATGCCAAACCTGAACGAATGTTCGTCTGGTTACGCCCGTCGCGTACATGCTACCATGTGTACGTACAGTGTTCGTACACTCGTGTTCCGGACGGTCTGGCGAGGGGTTGGTTTCATGCGGGTCATAGCTGCGGGTCTCGCAGTGTTCCTGGTTGTCACAGGCATCCTGTTCTTTCAGGTGTCGTCGGGTCATAGCGACGCGGTCGCAATCGCGGTTGTCGCATCTCCAGAATCGACATCGACAACGACACTGTCCTCCTCGCCATCACCAACGCAAGCGGCCCAACCAACGCTCGCTGTCCCGACCGCGACGATGATGATCGCGCCGCCGATCGCGACAGCAACGCCTGCTCCAGTTGATCCGACGGCCCCGCCGATCGTGACGGAGGTCGTCGTTGAAGAACCGGAAGTCGTGGCAACTGAGGCCGTCGATGTCGAGTCAGTTGTCGAGGTTCCAGTAATCGAACCGGTGATCGAGCCGGAGATCGTCGACGAAGATGACAGCGTGGCGGCGCTGGCCGCTGTCGGAGTGTCGGATGCTTGGAGCGGCGCGATCATGACGCCAAACGGCGGCCTGATCGGGATGGTCATGTCCGGACTCGCGAATGTCCGCGCGCTGCCGGCAGTGGACGCCGAAGTGATCGAGGAGTTGCAGGCTGGCTGGCCGGTCGCGATCTATGGCGTGTCAGCCGGGGATGCGGTTTCAGAGACGGATATCTGGTACCAGGTCAGCGGTGGCTACGTCTCGGCGGCGCTCGTCCAACCGTTCGTGCCGCGCGAGCCGGCTACCTACTACTCCGGCCACTGGGTAGATGTCGATCTCACCGGCAATGTTGCGGTCGCCTACATCGACGACATTCCTGTCAACGCCGTCGTAATCATCAGCGGCAAACCGGGCTTCGAGACCCCAATCGGCGAGCACACGATCTTCGCGCGCGTCGAGAGCGAGACACTCGACAGCGCGACGGTCGGCACACCGCAGGGCGATCCGGAGTACTACTACCTGCCGGACGTGCCGCACACGCAATACTTCGCGGCCGGCGGCTTCGCGATCCACGCCAACTATTGGTCGGACCCGTGGGAATTTGGTTCCGCCACCAGTCACGGCTGCGTCAACATGCTCGAAGAGGACGCCGCCTGGTTCTGGTCGTTCCTCGACATCGGCTCGGTCGTCAGCGTCGGCTA
>JBBECJ010000047.1:0-7654 GCA_040881885.1 Thermomicrobiales bacterium
GACAGGGGGACTGGTCATCTCCGTCACGACCGCGAACCCGTCAAGATCACGGTGGCGGACTACTCAGGACGACACGGTAAGCGTCGCGCTTCCGGTTACAAACACTCGAAAAGGGGGCCGCGATTATGCCTGTCTCGGTCAGGAGCTCACAGATCATCTACGATGCGCTCAAGGGCAACGGCGTCACGCTTATGTCGGCGCTGCCGGAGACGTGGCTGGTTCATCTGATCCGGATGGCCGACGACGACCCGGAGATGACGCTCGTCCGGCTGGCGAAGGAGGAAGAGGGCGTCGGTGTCTCGGCCGGCGCGCATCTGGCTGGCGTCAAGTCGGCCATGCTGATGCAGAACCACGGCTTCCTGGCCAGCATCAACGGCATCGTCTCGCTGGCGCATCTCTACAAGATCCCGCTGACGATGCTGATCTCGTATCGCGGCGAATTCGGCGAGCCGGACCCGTGGCAGACACAGGGCGGCGGCGCGACGCTCCCCATCCTCGACTCGCTTGGCATTCCGTGGGAGCGATTGGAGGACCCCAGCCACGTCGAGCGCCGCATTCGCAAGGCGATGGTCCTGGCTGAATCCGCCAACAAGCCGGTCGCGTTGCTGCTGTGCAGGGATCTGATGTGGGAGGATGCGTAGGGAATAGGTTCTAGGTGATGGGTAACAGGAGATAGTGGTTGGGAGGACTGCATGTCGGCGCTAGGGGAGTTAATTGCGGGGTTGGGGTCGGGGGCGGTGCGGGTTGTCGATCTGACGCAGCCGTTGAGGGAGGACACGCCGGTGATCGCGCTACCGGATATCTTCGCGCCGTCGCCGGGGTTGTCGGTCGAAGAGATCTCGCGCTACGATGAGCGCGGGCCGGGCTGGTACTGGAACACGATCACGCTCGGCGAGCACACCGGGACGCACTTTGACGCGCCGGTCCACTGGGTGACCGGCAAGGACCTGCCCGACAATGCCTGCGACACGATTCCGGTTGGCCGCTTCGTCGGCGCGGCCTGCGTGCTGGACTTCTCGCGCGAGTCGACCGAGAATCCCGACTTCCTGCTGATGCCTGAGCACATCGTTGCCTGGGAAGCCCAACATGGCCGGATTCCAGCCGGCGCCTGGACGCTCTTCCGCACCGACTGGAGCAAGCGCGCCGATCCAGCCGCCTTCTTCAACGCCGACGAGAACGGCCCGCACACGCCCGGCCCGCACCAGTCAGCCGTCGATCTGCTGATCGAGCGCGACGTGCTTGGCTTCGGCGTCGAAACCGTCGGCACCGACGCGGGCCAGGCGGGCATGTTCGATCCGCCATTCCCGTGTCACACCTTCATGCACGGGGCAGGCAAGTTCGGCCTGGCGTCGCTCGCAAACCTCGATCAGCTCCCGCCGGTTGGGGCGGTCGTGATTGCCGCGCCGCTCAAGCTCGTGAATGGCAGCGGCAGTCCGGTGAGAGTGCTGGCGCTGATCTAGTCGCTACGTGACAGGAGGTGATCTCCCAGAGGATTGCGCGGATGCCCAACTCGTTCGATACTGTGGCAGCACGGGACACGAAGCCTGTGTTTTGACATCTCGCCGCCGACAGTCGACGGGCGTCGACACGTCGAGCGGTCTGCAGATGGCGTGAGGATGGAGAGCGATTGTGAGACATTCTCCGAGTTGGCTGAAGCTCATGGCCGTGGTCATGACGCTCATGTTGATCCTGCCGGGCATAGCCGCCTGCGGCAGCGATGACGATGATGAGGAGCCTACCGCCACCACCGAGGCGAGCGCGCCAACCGAGACTACTGCCAGCGGGGCTGGCGACGCCTCACCAACAACTGCCGACGAGGAAGACGAAGCGACACCAACCGAAGAGGAAGAGGACGAGGCATCCCCGACAACCGGCGGGACCGAGGCTTCGCCCACAACTGGCGACGGCGGCTCCGCTGGCATGACGACCGTCGGGCCATTCTCCCCCGAGGATCTGCTCTTCGGCTATGAGATCGAGGAGCCGGAGAGCGAGGGTGGCGTCCTCATCGAAGGCAACCAGCTGGATGTCTCGACCCTGTTATCGATCATTACCCAGGACGTGCCATCCAACGACGTCCAGGCAATGATCTTCGAGTCACTCGTCACCGTTAACCCCGAAACGCTGCAACCTGTCGGTTTGCTGGCCGAATCGTGGGAAGTGAACGAGGACGCTTCGGTCTACACGTTCCACTTGCGTGAAGGCGTCAACTGGTCGGACGGCGAGCCGTTCACGGCTGACGATGTTTTGTTCACATACGCGGCCTACACGAACCCCGACACCAGTTCGCCCCGCGTCAGCGACATGGAAACGCAGATCGAGAGCATCGAAGCGCTGGACCCGATGACGGTGCAGTTCAACCTGAAGGGCGCGTTCCCGGATTTCCCGATTGATCTTGGCGTCTATCGCCTGATCGCCGAGCATATCTGGGCCGACGTCGAACCGGCCGCGATGGCGCAGGACCCTGGCGCGACCGGCGCCGATCCGTCGCGCGTCGTCGGGACTGGTCCGTTCCTGCTCAACGAGTGGGTAATCGGCGACCACGTCTCGCTCGTCCCGAACGAGAATTACTGGAACGGCGCGCCGATCCTTGATGAGTACATCTTCAAGATTCTGCCCGACGACGCCGCGGCCGTGAACCAGCTCAAGACCGGCGAGATCGACTGGGGCGCCTTGACGCCGTCCTCGGTCATTGAGTTCGAAGGTAGTGAGGATGTGGCGGTCGTCGCCTACCCGACGCTCTCCTTCTCGTTCTACGGTCTCAATCTGGATGAGACCAAGACGACGCTCTTCCAGGATGTCGAAGTCCGCCAGGCGTTGTTCTACGCGCTCGACCGTGAAGCGATGCTCGAATCGATCTACTTCGGCTACGGTGTCGTCGCGGTTGGGACGATCCCAACCATGTCCTGGGCGTACAACCCGGAGTCGATTGAGCTGACGTATCCGTACGATCCTGAGCAGGCTGAAGCGTTGCTGGACGAGGCCGGCTGGGTTGACACCAACGGCGACGGCACCCGCGACAAGGACGGCCAGGAACTGGCCTTCGAGATGAACGGCATTGCCGGCAACGCGGTCGCCGAAGCCACACTGACAGCTATGCAGGAGTTCTGGGCACAGATCGGCGTCGACATGACACCGGCACTTGAGCCGTTCCCGGCGCTTGTCGAGCGGATCGCCCAGACGTTCGAATACGAGGCGTTCCTGGTCGGATTCAGCTGGGGCGCGGCTGTCGATCAGTCAACGATGTTCACCTGCGACGCCGCGGGCGGCAATGGCTTCAACATCACGGCCTACTGCAACCCGGAGGTCGATGCCATCCTGGCCGAGGCGCTGAGTGAGCCCGACCAGGCCCGGCGTATCGAACTCTACAACGAGTTCCAGAACATCGTGGTGGAGGAGCTTCCCGAGACGGTGCTCTTCTTCACCCAGGGTATCAATGGCCTGAGCAACCGGGCCCACAACGTGTTCCCTAACACCGTCAACGAACGGTTCAACGCCCAATACTGGTGGGTCGAGGACTAGACGTTCGACGGCGACACGTGCCGGAAAATTGGCTTGAAGCCTACGCGTGCCGTGTCTTGACTGGCACGACGATCCGCGGTTTCTCCTCGTAGGCGTCCATCTCGGTCGTCTGGTAGACGAAGGCGGCGCCGTCGGCGGAAGAGGTGGCGGCGGCGTTGCCGTCCTTGTCCATCGCGACGATGTTCATGACGTTCATGCGCTCGGCATAGGGATCGACGAGGTGCGAGAGGTCGGTCATCGCCTCGCGCAGCGCCTCTTCGAGCGACATCCCGAAGCGCATGTAGGTGACGACGCTGTGGGCCGTGCAGGCGCGGATCGCCATCTCGCCGCGTCCGGTGCAGGCGGCTGCCCCGAAGCGGTTGTCGGCATAGTTGCCGGCGCCGATCACCGGCGAGTCGCCGAGACGGCCCGGCCACTTGAAGCCCCAGCCGGAGGTCGAGACGGCGCAGACGATGTCGCCGTTCATGTCCTTCGCGATCACGTTCGTTGTCCCGAAGATCCGGTCGTGGAGCAGATCTTTCCAGCGACGGACGGTCCCCATGTAGGTGCTGTACTGGTCCTCGTACATGTTGCTGCTCGTCTCGACATCGCCGACGATCCTGGCCCGCCAGAGCTCTTCTGATTGCGGCGTCAGCAGGTTGGCCGTCGTAAAGCCGTGTGTCTTCGCGAACAGTTCCGCGCCCTCGCCGACGAGCATGACGTGGGGCGTCTCTTCCATCACCTTGCGCGCGATTTCGATCGGGTTTGGGTAGCCCTTGATCGCGCCGACCGCGCCGGTCGCCAGCGTCCGGCCGTCCATGATCGTCGCGTCCAGCTCGACCTCGCCGAGCACGTTCGGGACTCCGCCGGAGCCGACGCCCTGATCGTCGAGATTGTCCTCGACGCAGCGGACGGCGGCAATGGCGGCGTCCATCGCCGTCCCGCCATTTTTAAGGATCTCGATCCCGGCCACGAAGCCGACGCGCGCGTTCGCGCTGCCGGCCAGGTAGCCGATCTTGGCGCTGGTTGCCATGTGGTTTTGGCCTTTCTCACTCCTCATCGTGGCGAATGTTGATCGCTGGCGAAACGTTTCTGGTAGGGGCCGCGTCCTGTACCGGCCCATGCCGTGAGGCATCCTCTTGATTGGGCAGGAGTCACATCACGGGCGCAGGCGTTCGCAACCTTCGGCGAACGGGCGTGTGTCAAGAAGATGCCTCACGGCATGGGCCGGTACAGGACGCGGCCCCTACCAGAAACGTGGCGGCGCGCGTCTGCTACTTGCCTCCAATCACGATCGCGTCGAGATTGGCCTCGGCGACGAGCTTGTTGAAGGCTGGGACATCCTTTTCGATGGCCTCGTTGATGGCGGCGATCTGGGTGTCGATCCGGGCTGAGAGGTCGGCGACGACATCGCGCGCCTGCCGGGTGGGGGCCATGTCGGCGCTGGCGACGGCGTTGGCGACGCGGACGAGCTTGCTGTTGAGCATGACCGGGTAGTGCAGCGTGTCCTTCGGGCTGTTGGCCTTGACCTGGATCAGCTGCTCCTCCGCGGCCGCCAGCTTCGACTTGAGCGATTTGGCGGCGTCGGCGAGCGATGTTTCGCTCGTGGAGCCCTTCGCGCGCTCGACCCAGCCATCGACCTGCTCGCGGACGCGGCGGACACGGTTGATGGCGACGTTGGTTTCGGAGAGCTTGTCGCGGATCTGGAGCAGCAAGTCGTGCTGCTCCTGTAGCTCCTCGGCGGTCGTCTGGTGGCGCGGGTCGGGGACGATCCGCAATGGCTGCTCGAATGTCTCGCCGCCAACCGTAAGGCGTAGCGTGTAGTCTCCGGGGACGACCCTCGGGCCAGTCGTTGC
The DNA here is from genome assembly GCA_040881885.1 of Thermomicrobiales bacterium. Lineage (GTDB taxonomy): Bacteria > Chloroflexota > Chloroflexia > Thermomicrobiales > CFX8 > JBBECJ01. The sequence continues at coordinate 5,355 of JBBECJ010000047.1, forward strand.
GGGCTGGTCGCCGCCTTTGGCCTCCAGCTTGGTCGCTTCGGCGACGCGCATGTCCCAGACGAAGCGGTTCAGGCCGGCGATGGCCGGGATCTTCGGCGTCTTGTCGTCCTTGTCCTCGGCGCCGTTTTCGGTCGTGCCCTTGAGGGAGCGCGCTTCGTTTCCAGCGCTGTCGAGGATCGTCAGGCCGATCTCGCCGGCCGGTTTGTCGGCCAGCCAGTAGTAGATAACGGCGCCGTCGTCCGGGTTCTGGCCGGCGTCGAGGAAGCGGCGGCGTGGGTTGCCGAACTGGTCCTTCTTCGAGACGTAGGTCTGGACGATGCCGGAGACGAAGATGTAGTTCTTGCCCTTGACCTCGGTGTTGCCGAAGCCGGTCAGCTTCTTCGAGCGAATGGCGTCCTTCGGCTGGAACAGGTAGACGGGCTTTGGCGCCGTGCCGGATTCGGCCAGCTGGCGGACGAGCGTCAGGTCGTCCATGATCCAGAAGGCGCGGCCGTGCGTGCAGATCAGCAGCTCGTCGTCCTTGACGATCAGATCGTGGATTGGGACGACCGGCAGGTTGCCGCCCAGCTTGTGCCAGTTGCCGCCATCGTCTAATGAGACGTAGATGCCTGTCTCGGTTCCGGCGTAGAGCAGTCCCTTCCGGGCCGGGTCTTCACGAATCACACGCGTGAAGTCGTCGGTTGGAATGCCGTTGGTGATCTTCGTCCAGCTCTTGCCGTAGTCGCTCGTCCTGTAGAGATAGGGCTGGAAGTCGTCGCTCTTGTAGCGTGTCGCCGCCAGATAGCCGGTCCCGGCGTCGTGCGGCGAGGCTTCGATGATGCTCATCAGCGCCCAGTCGGGGATCATCGATGGCGTTGCGTCGTCCCAGGTCGCGCCGCCGTCGCGGGTGACATGAACGAGGCCGTCGTCCGAGCCGGTCCAGATGACGTTCGCGTCGAGCGTCGATGGCGCGATCGTGAAGACGGTCGCGTAGACCTCAGCGCCCGAGTTGTCCTTCGTGATGTCGCCGCCTGAGGCGTGCAGCGTCTCCGGGTCGGCGCGTGTCAGGTCGGACGAGATGACGTCCCAGGCGCGCCCGTCGCTGGTTGAGCGGTGGACGACATGTGAGCCGTAGTAGACGACGTTCGGATCGTGCGGTGAATGCACCATCGGCGAGGTCCAGTTGGTGCGGAACCGATAGTTCTCGGAGCCGTAGCCGCGGGCGCTCTCCGGCCAGACGGCGATGTCGAGCTCCTGCTTGCGCTCGTGGTCGTAGCGCGTCAGCATGCCCGACTGCGCACCGGCCAGGATGATGTCCGGGTTGTCCGGGCGGACGGCGATGTAACCCGACTCGCCGCCGCCGATCTCGTACCACTCGGTCAGCGTGATCGCGTCGTTGTCGGAGCGGCTTGGGACCGACATGCTCGTGTTGTCCTGCTGCGCGCCGTAGACGCGGTAGGGGAACCGGTTGTCGGTCGTGGCGTGATAGAACTCGGACGTCGGCTGGTTGTAGATCGTCGACCAGCTCTCGGCGCCGTTGAGCGAGACACAGGCGCCGCCGTCGCCACCGAGGATCAGCCGCTGGGTGTTGTCCGGGTCGATCCAGAGATCGTGGTAGTCGGCGTGCGGGCCGGCCATCACCTGATAGTTGCTGCCGCCGTCTACCGAGCGCCAGATCTCGAAGTTGAGAACCCAGAGCGTGTCGGCGTCGCGCGGGTCGGCGCGGATGTGGTTGAAGTACCACGGCCGGCCGGTCAGGTTCGTGTCGCTGGTCAGGTGCTGCCAACTCTGGCCGCCATCCTCGGAGCGGTAGATGCCGTTCTTCTTTTCCTCCGGCTGCGACTCGACGATCGCCCAGATCCGTCCCTCGCGGGCCGAGACGGCGACTTCCATCTTGCCCTTGTTGCCATCGGGCATGCCGGGCTTGTCGTCCAGCCGCTCCCAGGAGTCGCCGCCGTCGGTGGACTTGTAGATGCCGCTGCCGGGGCCTCCGCTATCCAGGTAGTATGGCCCGCGCTGGGCGTCCCAGAAGCAGACATAGACGACGCGCGGGTTGTGTGGATCGAGCGTCACGAAGTTCGCGCCGGCCCGCTCCGAGATGTACAGCACGCGGTCCCAGGTCAGGCCGCCATCCTTCGAGCGGTAGAGGCCGCGATCGGAACTTGGCCCCCAGGCACGGCCGAAGGCGGCGACGTAAACGAGGTCCGGGTTGGACGGGTGGACGGCGACTCGGCCGATGTTCTGGATCTGCCCGAGTCCGACGTTCGCCCACGACTGCCCGCCATCGGTCGACTTGTAGACGCCGTCGCCGTGCGAGACAT
>JBBECJ010000048.1:0-1325 GCA_040881885.1 Thermomicrobiales bacterium
GCCACGCGATGCAGGCAAGCAGTAGGATGGATGTTATGTTTTGGTGGAACCGGTGGTCTTGTGCCGGCCCCTACTTGATGGCGTGGGCCGAATCCCGATTCCCGATTCCCGTCCTACCGCACCTTCCCGCGCGCGATGATCGGCCAGGTCTCGACGACCTCGCCGTCGCGGACCAGATACATCTCGTCCTGGAGGTTGACGGCCGGGCAGACGTGGTTGGGGATGACCTCGACCTTGTCGCCAACCTTCAGCCCCTGGGCGGACTCGGGCAGCCGCAGCCAGCCGTGCTCCTCGGAGAGCGAGACGATCTCGGCCTCGGGATACTCGACGATGTAGCCGTAGCCTGTCCGGCCAATCGAGGCGTCACTGGTCAGTGTCTTCGAGCCGCAGTCGAGGATGGCGCGGTCAGGGGCCGGGCGGCTCGTGACGGTCGCCAGAATCCGCAGCGCGCAGTCCTCCGGCTTGACGCCGAAGCGGAAGCCGCTGTTGTCGTAGAAGACGTAGGTGCCGGGGCGCATCTCGGTGATGCCTTCGATCGTCGTCGTGTGCCTGGCGGCCGGCGTCGAGCCTACCGAGACGACGCTGATGTCGAAGCCGTGCTCGCGCAACTGCTCAGCGGTCTCAATGATCGCCGTCCCGGCCGCGACGGCGGTCGAGACGATCCCCGTCTGTTCGACGGTCGCGCCGGCGTGGCCCTCGTGGGTCATCAGGCCGACGATCCTCAGGTTCGGCATCTCGTTGCGGATCGTCTCGGCCAGGCCGAGCGCCTCGTCGGGCCGGACCCCGGCCCGGTTCTGGCCGGTGTTGAGCTCGATCACGACATCCAGCGTCTTGCCGGCGTCCCTCATCGCTCCGTCCAGCCCGCGCGCGACATCGACGGTGTCGACGGCCACCCTGACCGCCGCCCGCTCCATCAGCGCGAGCAGCCGCCGGTGCTTGATCGGCCCGACGATCTCGTTGGCGATGAAGAAGTCGTCGTAGACACCGGCGTCGGCCAGCGCCTCGGCCTCGCCAATCTTGGCAACCGTGATCCCGCTCGCCCCCAGCGCCTTCTGCCGTTCGGCGACCGCGCCGGTCTTATGCGTCTTGAAGTGTGGCCGCAACGTCACCCCTCGCGACCTGGCGTACTCCGCCATATCGTTCAGGTTACGCTCCAGAATCTCCTCGTGGACCACCAGCGATGGCGTGTCCAATTCGTCTCGATAGTTCATCTATCCCTCCCCGTGATGCGTGATGCGTGATGCGTGCAATGTAGCACGTTAGCTATCAGGTATCAGCCGTCAGTCTGTTGGTCAGGACAGGAACGTCCATCACTCGACCAACAG
>JBBECJ010000049.1:0-7608 GCA_040881885.1 Thermomicrobiales bacterium
GCCCGTCGCCCCCGCGCGGGGGCGACCACCATCTCGGACACGTCACCAATAGCGTGACAGAGCGGCCATGATATGGTTTGAGTTGCGCTTCGGCTCGCGTGGCGTAACGCAGCCTTTGCTTGCGGCACGCGGATTGCTGAATGGCGGGCGTGATAGTGCGGCATCTGGACATGACACGCCCGGTTCGCGGTAGCTGCCCTGGATGAGATCGATTCCCAGGTTGATTGTGAATCCGTTGCTGGCGTCGTGCCGTACGTCGAGGAGAGATCCTCGCGACCGAGGATGAGGTTCTGATTGATTGCGGACATGGGCCGCGAAGGACAGTACGAGGAGGAGACTGCGCGTGACAGGTTCCAGCGACAATCGTTACGACGAACTACTCGAAGAGGCGATGGCCGGCCGGCTGAACCGGCGTGAGGTGCTGCGGCGCTCGGTCATGCTCGGCCTCTCGATCCCGGCCATCGGCGCGCTGCTGGCTGCCTGCGGCGACGACGACGATGACGACGACGCCCCGACTAGCACGTCCAGCACGGGCCAGCCCGGTCAAACCGAACCGATGGACGACGCCACCGCGACGATGGCTGAAGAAGACGAGTCACCAACGACCGGCGACGGCACCCCGATGCCTGGTGGCGAGATGGACATCGAAGTCGCCCCCGAAGTCCCGAACGCCACGGAGGCCTCCGCCTTCAGCGGTGCTTCGCTAACCTACTACGGTGACGGCGTCGGCATCGGCAACCAGCTCGACGAAACGCTGGCCGCCAAGTTCAGCGAGGCGACCGGCATCACGATCGAGGTCATCCCACGCCCCGAGGACGCGACCGAGACCTACGCCACGTACCAGCGCGCGTTCGAGAGCGAATCGGGCGACATCGATGTCATGATGGTCGATGTCATCTGGCCGGGCGCCTTCGCCCCGCACCTGCTCGACCTCGGGCCGGCCTTCGAGGGCGCAACCGACCAGTGGTACGAGTCGATCGTTGAGAACAACACGATCGACGGCAAGTTCGTCGGCGCACCCTGGTTCGGCGACTTCGGCATCCTTTACTACCGGACCGATCTGCTCGAAACCTATGGCTATGATGGCCCGCCGACCACCTGGGACGAGCTCGAAGAGATGGCGACAACCATCATGGAGGGCGAGGCGGCCAACAACCCGAACTTCGCCGGCTTCGTCTTCCAGGGCGCGGCCTACGAGGGGTTGACCTGCGACGCGCTTGAGTGGATCGCCTCGGTCGGTGGCGGCACGATCATCGAGGACGGCGAGGTCACGGTCGACAACGACGAAGCCAAGGCGATCCTCGATCAAATCGGTAGCTGGGTTGGCGGAATCGTGCCAACTGGCGTCACCAGCTACCGCGAAGAGGACGCGCGCAACGCCTTCCAGGGCGGCAACGCGGCCTTCATGCGCAACTGGCCCTACGCTTACTCGCTCGGCCAGGCGGACGACTCGGCTGTTGTCGGCGTCTTCGATGTCGCGGGCTTGCCGGCCGGCGACGGGATGGACTCAGTCGGCACACTCGGTGGCTGGCAACTGGCGGTCTCGGCCTACTCGGAAGCGCCGGAAGCGGCGACCGAGTTCGTCAAGTACATGGTCAGCCCCGAGGTCGTGAAGTGGCGCGCGATCGTCGCGTCGTTCGTGCCGCTCATCATCGAGGTGGCCGAGGACCCGGAGGTCATCGCCGCCCAGCCGTACCTGGAGAACCTGGCCGGTGTCACCCGTGTGACGCGTCCGTCGCAGGCGACCGGCGAGAACTACAACCAGGTCTCGACTGAGTTCTTCCAGGGCGTCAACGAGATCCTCACCGGCGGCAGCGCCGACGAGATCATCCCGACCGTCGCCCAGCGCATCGAGCGCCTGCTCTAACAGTCACCACGATCGGATAGTGACCGCTATCGCCGCGTCTGTCTCCCGAAAGGGTTCACAGACGCGGCGATCTACGTTACCCTGCCGGCAGCAGCCCATGGTCGGACCGTTCGTCGTAGGATGTCGCGGACACCGGTCGCCCAAACCCAGTCCGCCAATCGCGAGGAGGGCCAGATGAGTCAACCGGCGCCCGCGGGACCCCCGCAGGTCGTCGCCACCCCACCCGGCCCGCGCAGAAAACGGACGGCGCTGTCATCGTCGCAGACACGCACCGCCTGGATGCTGCTGGCGCCGACGCTGCTGGTGGTCGCGTTCGTCGCCGTCTACCCCCTCGTCCAGACCATCTACTACAGCTTCACCAACGCGCGCCTGGCCAGCGTCGCGCCGACCGAGTGGGTCGGCCTCGAGAACTACCGCTTCCTGATCGAAGACACCGTCTTCCGTGACGCGATCTGGACAACGGTCAAGTTCGCGATCGTCACGCTGATCGCCGAGTTCCTGCTCGGCCTGCTGATCGCGCTGGTCGTCAACTCGAACTTCAAGGGACGTGGCTTCACCCGCGCGGCGATGCTGATTCCCTGGGCGATCCCGACCGTCGTCTCGGCCCGCATGTGGGCCTGGATGTACAACGATATCTTCGGCGTCTTCAACGACCTGCTACGCGACAAGCTCCATATCATCGATCGTAACATCGCCTGGGTCGCCGAGGACCGCTACTCCCTCTGGGCCGTCTGCGCCGTCGATATCTGGAAGACGACGCCATTCGTGGCGCTGCTGCTGCTAGCCGGTTTGCAGGTCATCCCGACCGATGTCTACGAGGCGGCCACCGTCGACGGCGCCAACAAGCTGCAACAGTTCTGGAGGATCACGCTGCCGCTGCTGCGGCCGGCTATCCTCGTCACGATCATCTTCCGGACGCTCGACGCGCTGCGCGCCTTCGATGTCTTCTACGTCATGTTCGGCGCCCGGCGCTCAACGCAGACGATGGCGGTCTACGCGCAGAACAACATCGTCGCGTTCTCCGACACCGGCTACGGCAGCGCGATCGCCGTCGGTATCTTCCTGATTATCGGCATCTTCGTCGTGGCGTACGTGACGACGCTGAAGGTGGAGCAGGCGTAATGGACAGAGCACAGAAGCGCAGCAACATCCTCGGAAGGGTCGGCTTCTACATCCTGCTTGCGGTCATCATGATCTACCTGATCTTCCCGTTCTACTGGGCGCTGCGCTCGTCGATCACGCCCGACAACGACCTGTTCGACACGCCGGTCCAGTACTTCCCCGAGTCACCGACGTTCGACCACTACATCTCCGTCTTCGAGAACGGCCAGTTCATGCGCGCGCTGCTGAACTCGGCCATCGTGGCCGGGTCGGTCACGATCCTCTCGCTGGTGATCGGGGCGTTCGCGTCCTACGCGCTTGGCCGCTTCTCGTTCCGCGGCCGGACACCGGTCCTCTACATCGTCCTCTCGATGACGATGTTCCCGCAGATCGCGATCCTCGGCTCGCTCTATACGATGGTCAACGACCTCAGGCTCTACAACACGCTCGGCGCGCTGATCCTGACCTACCTCGTCTTCACGCTGCCGTTCACGGTCTGGGTGCTGACGAGCTTCTTCCAGCAGATGCCGCGCGAGCTGGAGGAAGCCGCCTACGTCGACGGCGCGACACCGTTCCAGACGTTCTACCGCGTGTTGCTGCCGCTGACGGCGCCGGGTCTGGTGACGACCGGCCTGCTGGCCTTCATCGCGGCCTGGAACGAGTTCCTCTACGCGCTCTCATTCACCCAGACACCTGAGAACTTCACCGTCACACTGGCGATTTTCCGCTTCGCGCCGGACACGCCCGGCGGCTTCCAGATCGCCTGGGGCGAGATCATGGCGGCCACGATCATCATCACGATCCCGCTCGTCGTTCTGACCCTCGTCTTCCAACGCCGGATCGTCGCCGGGATGACCGCGGGCGCCGTCAAGGGCTGACCGTTCGACTCACGACAACGCGACGGGCCGGGGGACTTTGCCACCTCAGCCTGTCGCGTTGCAGGCAGTTGCGTGAGGCCAATCAGACGGGCTGCTGCGCCATCGCAAGCTGCTCGCTCGGCGCGCGCCCGACGCGCGGGACACCACCGAGCAACCGCAGGCCGTTCAGAACGACGACGATCGTGCTGCCTTCGTGGCCAACCACGCCAAGCGGCAGCGTCGTCACTCCCAACAATGTGCCTGTAACGAGGACGGCGATGACCGCCAGCGCGAATGTCAGGTTCTGACGGATGATCCGGCGCGTTCGGCGCGAGAGCTCGACCGCGTACGACAGCCGCGTCAGATCGTCGGCCATCAGGACAACGTCGGCGGTCTCGAGCGCGACATCGGTCCCGGCGCCTCCCATCGCGACGCCGATCGACGCCGTCGCCAGGGCTGGCGCGTCGTTGACGCCATCGCCAACCATGACGACCACTCCATATCGCCGTTTCAGATCGTCGATCGCCTCAAGCTTCATCGCCGGCAACAGCCCACTGCGAGCGTCACTGATGCCCACCTGGCGGGCGATGGCATGCGCTGCTCGTTCGTTGTCGCCAGTCAGCATCAGCGTCCGTTCGATGCCCAGCGAGTGAAGCCCCTCGACCGCTACTCGCGCGGATGGGCGGACGGTGTCGGCAACGGCCAGGACTCCCAACACCTCAATGCCGTGTCGTCCGGCCCGCCCGACAGTCATCGTCGACTTGCCATCGTCGCGGAAGCCGTTAAGTATCGTCGTGACCCGCTCTCCAACCGGCTGGCCCATCTCAGCGAAGTGCGTGTCGTTACCGATCAGGATTGTCGCATCGGCGACTGTCGCCCGAATACCGCGCCCGATGACCGCCTCGACTTGAGCGGCATCGACGAACGCAAGGTTGCGCGCTGTCGCCGCGTCAACGATCGCGGTTGCCAGCGTGTGCTCCGAGTGCCGCTCGACGGAGGCCGTAAGCGCAAGCAGATCGTCGACGGTGATCGCGCCAACCGGGACGACATCGGTAAGCCGCGGCCGGCCCATCGTCAATGTTCCGGTCTTGTCGAACGCAATGACCTTTGCGACACCCAGGTCTTCAAGGTGGGCAGCGCCTTTGAAGAGGATTCCATTGCGCGCGGCGTTGGCAATGGCCGACAGTGTCGAGGCCGGTGTCGAGATGACGAGCGCGCAGGGCGACGCAACGACGAGCAGGATCATCGCCTGATAGAACGCATCGCCGGCGTCACGCCCAAACGCCAGCATTGGGATCAACCAGTAGGCGACAGCAGCGGCGATCACGCCACCAGCGTACAAGCCCTCGAAGCGATCGGTGAAGCGTTGGGTGGCGGACTTCTCAGCCTGCGCCTGATCGACAATGTCGATGATCTTTGCCAGGACACTCTCGTTCGCCAGTCGCGTCACCCGCAGGTGGAGGACGCCGCGGCCGTTCATCGTTCCGGCGAAGACTCCGTCGCCGTTCCCACGCGCGACCGGCATTGACTCGCCGGTAATCGCCGATTGATCGATCTCCGACCGTCCTCGGATGATCTCACCGTCGGCAGGAATCCGTTCGCCGGGCCGGACGATGACCGTGTCATCGAGTTCCAGATCTTCAACGAACACGACATCTTCGATGCCATCGCGGAGAACGAGCGCTTCCTCAGGGCGTAGATCCATCAGCGCGCGGATCGCGCCGTAGGTCCGGCCCATCGCGTAGTGTTCGAGCGTGTTCCCAAGCGAGAACAGGAACAGCAGGATGCCGCCCTCGAGCCAGTTCCCGATGATCGCCGCGCCGATCGCTGCTGTCACCATCAGCAGGTCAATGTCAATGTGCTTCCGCCAGAGTGACGTGAGCGCGGTCCAGGCCGCCCGGACGCCGCCGGTGACGAACGCAGCCGCGTAGAGCGCGATCCGCGAGTCGGAACCGACCAGATCGAACTGGCCGAGCAGCCAGCCGGCCAGCAGGAAGAGCGCAGTCAGCGTGGTTGCCACTGCCATCGAGTAGCGATCCAACCAGGACATCCAGGCAATGTCCGTCGCCGGACGGCGTTGCCCACGCGGTCCGCCACGCTCCGTTCCAGGGCGTCGCTCGATCGTGTTCGCGCTCATTCGCCACCCCTTCGGCCGCACGGGTGCTTGCGTCTCAGTCGCCCCTGCGGCTCATTCACTCAATACTAGCCTTGCCAGCGGGGATGAGCCGTCAAGAACCGGCAGGCAGCGCGACAATACCGTGTCAAAGTCACCAGTCTTGGGTCCTGACCAGTTTGGCGCCGCGTAATCAGGAGACGCGTGGCGCTGACAGTGTGCGCGCGGAACGACAATGGAAGCAACGAGAAAGGCGGGTCAGTGACCCGCCTTTGCGTGTGAGCTTGAGCTGGAACCGGGACTCAGGCGTCGGCGTGGATATCGACGACCAGCGGAGTGGCCGGCTCCTCGATCGGGATCTGGACGGTTTCCTCGCCCTCGCTGGCCGGCTCGACGGCGGCCAGCGGGACGACCTCGACAACATCGTTGGACATCAGCGCCAGCGCGATGACCTGATCCATGCTCTCGACGAAGTTGAACTCCATCTCCTCACGGATCTTCTCAGGCACCTTGATGATGTCGCGCTGGTTGTCGAGCGGCGCGATCAGCCGGCGGATACCGGCCCGGTGGGCGGCCAGCGTCTTGTCCTTGAGGCCGCCAATCGCCAGCACCCGCCCGCGCAGCGTGATCTCGCCCGTCATCGCGATATCGTTGCGGACCGGCCGGCGGGTGATGGCCGAAATAAGCGCCGTCGCCATCGTAATGCCGGCGCTCGGGCCGTCCTTCGGCGTCGCGCCTTCCGGCAGGTGGATGTGCAGGTCGATCTTCTCCTGGAAGTCCTTCGGGATGTTCAGCTCCTCGGCGCGCGAGCGGGCGTAGGAGAGCGCCGCCCTGGCCGACTCCTGCATCACATCGCCGGCCCGGCCAGTGATCGTCAGGTTCCCACGGCCCGGCATGACCGCCACCTCGACCGGGATCAACTCGCCGCCGGCCTCGGTCGTGCCAAGGCCGATCGAGACGCCGACCTGCGCCTCGCCGATCGCCTGCTCGAAGCCGAAGCGCTTCGGGCCGAGGTACTCCTCCAGCCTGGCCTCGGAGACGCGGACGCGCGCCTGCGCGCCCTTGCCCTTCTCCTGATTCTTGACAACATCGCGCGCGACCTTGCGGCAGAGCGTCGCGAGCTGCCGCTCCAGGCCACGGACGCCGGCCTCGCGCGTGTACTCGCGGATCAGCCGGAACCAGACCTTTTCGGGCAGGTCGATCAGCTTGGCGTCGAGGCCATGCGCGGCGAGCTGCTTCGGCAGCAGGTGGCGCTTGCCGATGCCCATTTTCTCGTGCTCGGTGTAGCCGGTCAGCTCGATGATCTCCATCCGGTCGCGCAGCGGGCGCGGGACGTTGCCGAGGTAGTTGGCGGTCGTGATGAAGAGCACCTGCGACAGGTCGTAGGACATGTCGAGGAAGTGGTCGGTGAACGCCTTATTCTGTTCCGGGTCAAGCACCTCCAGCATCGCCGAGGCCGGGTCGCCGCGGTAATCGGAGGACATCTTGTCGATCTCGTCGAGCAGGATGACCGGGTTCATCGTCCCGGCTGTCTTCATCGCGCCAACGATCCGGCCCGGAAATGCGCCGATGTAGGTGCGCCGGTGGCCGCGAATCTCGGCCTCGTCGCGGACGCCGCCGAGCGAGACGCGCACGAACTGGCGCCCCATCGAGCGCGCGATCGAGCGGCC
>JBBECJ010000050.1:0-7578 GCA_040881885.1 Thermomicrobiales bacterium
AGCAACAGCGCTCGCGCCGGATCATCGCCTTGCAACACAAGCGCTTTCGGTGGCATTGGTAGGTCCAGCATGGCGCTGGTAACGCTCATGATTCGCTCGAGTCCAAATGAGAAGCCACAGGCCGCGACTGGTTGGCGCGCGCCAAGGATCTGGGCAAGGTCGTCATAACGTCCCCCTCCGCAGAGCTGCGGGCCAGCCAACGAATCGGTGTAAATCTCGAACAACATCCCGGTGTAGTAGTGCAGGCCACGCCCCATTCCCAGGTCGATCCGGATGTCATCCGGGTTGAGCCCGGTCGAGGTCAGCATCGCGATGATCTGCTCCAACTCATCCAGCGGTCCGAGATCGAGACCGCGCGCCGCGACAAGCTCGCGTAGCGGCTGGATGACGGTGTCCGGCGGTCCACTCAGCCGCGTAAGCGCGCTGACGAAGCTTGCCGCGTCGCGCAGCACCTGCGCGTCATAGCGCCGGCGGCGCTTTGCGAATAGCCCGTTGACGATGTCTTCCGGCGACCGCGTCCCTCCCGTGAAGTCGACCCCGGCCTGGCGCAGGATCGCCGCGACCGTTTCGGTGTCGATGTCATCGGTCGCCGGAAGCAGACCTGACTCGTCAAGTGACGCTTCGAGCCGTTCGAGGTGCGGCGGCAGATCGTGCGCGCTGTCGTCGCCTTTGCGCAGCCGCTCCATGCTCCAGGTCAGCCAGTCCTGGGCGCGCTGGTCGATTTCGAGACCGCCGAGGAAGCCGATGACGATCCCTATATGGCCGAGCACGAGCCGGGGCCGCGCGACGCCTGCTTGCCGGAGTCCATCGAGCGCGAGGCCGATGATCTCCGCGTCGGCCAGCGGTCCGGATGCGCCGATCAGCTCACAACCGAACTCGGTGAACTGCCGCGAGCGACCGGACTGCGGCTTCTCGTAGCGAAAGACCGGCCCGGTGAACGACAGTCGCACCGGAAGAGGATCGCCTTGCATGTGCTCGATGTAGAGCCTTACCGCTGGCGCCGTGAACTCCGGACGCAGCGTCAGGTTCCGGCCGCGATGCTCGAACGCATAGAGCTGCGCGATGCGATCCCCGCCGGATTTGCGCAGGAACAGATCAGTATGTTCCAGAACCGGCGTCTCAACCTGCTCGTAACCGTGGGCCGAGGCGTTGGCTGTCAGGCGCCGTCGCAGCGCGTCAGCCTGTGTCAGTTCGCCAGCCAACCGGTCGCCGGTTCCACGCACGCGTTCGACTGGGCGAATGCGGGGCGATGCCGCTGGTGGCATCGCTGGACCTTCGGTTCGGATCACGTTCGGCTCCGCCTCTTTCACATTTGTCGATCACGGCAACCCGCAGTCGGCGTCGCAAGTCGGTGCTCACGTCGCCGGAACGACAGCGGTAGCGATTTCAGCCGTGTGGCCGATTCGCCGTCGATGACACGTAAGAATCGCACATCACGAACGCAATGTGCCGCCAACGCGCTTCCTGATATTCTGCTCGATCTTGCCGCGAATGCGATCAATCTCGTGCTCGGCTAGCTGCCGGTCGGGCGCCGAGAGCGTGACCGCGAAAGCGAGACTCTTGCGTCCATCGTCAATGCCACGGCCACGATATATGTCGAACAGGTTGATCGAGGCCGCCAGCGGCCCGGCGGCCGCCTGGATCGCCGCCTGAACGTCGGTGGCAACGACGGACTCGTCAACGACGACCGCGAAATCCTGGCGAATGGGCTGGAAGCGCGAGACAGGCTCGACCCTCCAGTTGTCGAGCAACGTTCCGGTGAATGCTTCCAGGTCGATCTCAGCGACCGCCACGCGCCAATCAACTTCAAAATTGGCGGCAACGTTGGGATGGGCCTCGCCGATGATTCCGATCTGCAGATCGCCGAGGCAGACGGCGGCGGATCTTCCGGGGTGCATCGACGGGTGTGAGACTGGCTTGAACGTCACGTGCTGCGCTCCAAGCCGATCGAGCATGATTTCGACGGCTCCCTTTGCGTCAAAAAAGTCGAGCTCGCCGTCACTGGCGCCGTGCCAGTCCGGAGAACTCCGTGCGCCACCCATCGCGATCGCGACGCCGCGTCGCTCGTCCGGGAGCTCATCCAGCGCCACCGGCTGGTACGTGCGTGCAGTTTCGAAGATCGCGACGCGTGGGCTGAACTTGCGATTCTCGGCGACGATCTTCAGCAGCGACGGCAACATTGACGGCCGCATCAGTTCCCAATCGGAGCGCAGCGGATTAGTGGCGCGGACGTAATCGGCCTCCGGTCGAGCGTAGCCACCGAGCAGGTCCGGGATCGAGGCGCGCTCGGGAGAGAGCGACAGCAAATCGCTGTCTGAGATCATCGAGTAAGTGATGACGTGCTGCAGCCCGGCAGCAACCAATGCGTCCTGGACGACGCGGTCCACCAGCCGTGCCGGATCGCGGACGATTGGAACGGACTGGCCTTCGGGCAGCCGCTCAGGCAGCGTGTCGTAGCCGTAAATGCGCGCGACTTCCTCGACGACATCGGCCGGCAGATTGATGTCCGAGCGATACGTCGGCGCCGAAACGACGACAACTGGCCCGTCATCGGTTTCTTCGACGACTGGCGCAAGGTCCAGCCGGCCAAGAATCTCAAGGACAACTGGGAGCGGAATCGTCATCCCCAACAGCCGTTCGACTTCGGAATACTTCATTCGGACGACGGCGCGTTCGCGCGGGCGCGGATATGCGTCGGCGACATAGCGGACGCTGGCGGCAGGGTCGATCTCTCGCAGCAGCGCGACGAAGCGCTCGATCGCCGGCCAGGCCAAATTCGGGTCAACCCCGCGTTGGAAGCGCGCCGCGGCCTCGGACGGCAGCTTCAGGACGCGCGCCGTCCGACGCGTTGTCTTCGGATTGAACGAGGCAGATTCAAGCAGAACCGTCGTCGTTGCGTCGGTGATCTCACTGTTGACGCCTCCCATGACGCCGGCAAGTCCGATGGCTCGCTGGTCGTCGGCGATGACGAGCATCTGTTCGTCGAGCGTTCGCTGGACGTGATCAATCGTCTCGATCGTCTCGCCGGGGTGGGCGCGCCGGATTATGACGGTCTCGCTGACCATCTGGCTGGCGTCGAACGGGTGCATTGGCTGGCCGATCTCGGCCATGACGTAATTCGTAATATCGACGACGTTGTTGACGGGCCGCATCCCGGCTGCCGCCAGCCGGCGTTGCATCCATTCCGGGGAGGGACCTATCGTGACGTTGTCGATCACGGCCAGCGCGTAGCGCGCACAGAGGCTTGCGTCTTCGATGATAATCCGATCGTCGTGGCGTTCGGCGCTTGACAGGTCAGCTCTCTCGATCGGATTCACGTCGATGGCCAGGATCGCCGCCAGTTCGCGCGCGATCCCGTTCACCGAGAAGGCATGGACCAGATTGGGCGTGATCTCGAATTCGATCACATCATCGCCGAGGTAGTCGCGCAACGGCGCCCCGACCGGAGCGTCGTCCGCCAGGACCAGAATCCCCTCGTGTTCGTCCGACAGCCCCAGCTCCTTCTCGGAGCAGACCATCCCCTCGGACTTGACGCCGCGAATGACCGACGGCTTGAGCGTCTTGTATTGCAGTTCCTCGGAGTACGCGTCGACGAGCCGCGCGCCAGACAGCGCCAGCGCAACCCGCTGCCCGGCGGCGATGTTCGGCGCTCCAGTTACGACCGTCAGCCGATGCTCGCCAGCAGCGACGGTCGCCAGCACGAGCCGGTCGGCGTCGGGATGCCGCTCGACAGCCTCGACGACGGCGACGAAGACGCGATTCCACTCCTCGCCAATCCGTGTGACGCTCTCAGCTTCGAGTCCAGCCAACGTCAGCCGCCTGCCGATCTCCTCCGTCGAAAGATCGGTCGGCACGAGTTCACGCAACCACTTGATCGGGACCAGCATACGTAGCTCCTTGTAACTTTCAGCGAGTCAGGTTGTCAGCCGGTCAGCCAGTCAGCCGTCATAACCAACTTCGGCGTGTTCTGTGTGGACGAGGCACTACAGCTCGCGTGCCTAGCTGACAAACTGACAAACTGTCCGGCTGACCGGCTCGTCACAGCCTCGCTCGATCGAATTGCGCCAGGAAGCGCAGATCGTTGGCGTAGAACGAGCGCAGATCCTGGACGTTGTACTTAAGCATCACGAGCCGGTCGACGCCCATGCCGAAGGCCCAGCCGGAGTAGACATCCGGGTCGTATCCCACATTGCGAAGCACGTTTGGATGAACCATCCCTGCGCCGAGGATTTCGATCCAGCCGCTGCCTTTGCAGGTGCGGCAACCGCTTCCCTTGCAGAAGGGGCAGTCGATCGACATGTCGACTCCCGGCTCGACGAAGGGGAAGTAGTCGCAGCGGAAGCGCACCTTTCGCTCGGGGCCAAAGATCTGTCGCGCGAATTCGGCCAGCGTCCCGCGCAGGTCGGCCATTGTGATGTGACGGTCGACTGCCAGCCCCTCGATCTGGTGAAAGTGCCACTCGTGGGTCGCGTCCTGCGCCTCGTAGCGGTAGGTGCGGCCAGGCACCACGACGCGAACTGGTGGATCTTGCGCCATCATGGTCCGAATCTGCATCGGCGACGTGTGCGGCCGGAGTGTAATCTCCTTCTGGTCGGACTGGATGAAGATCGTGTCCCAGACATCGCGGGCCGGGTGATCCTGAGGAATATTGAGCATGTCGAAGCTGTAGAGGGCGTACTCGACCTCTGGCCCCTCGACGGTCTGGAAGCCGAGATGCGCGAAAATGTCGCAGGCCTCCCGGATCATGGCAGTGATCGGGTGCAGATTGCCGACTGGATGGCGACGGCCCGGAAGGGTCACATCGACGGACTCGGCCACGAGGCGCGCGTCCAGGCTGGCGGCTCGAATGTCGTCCTGCCGGGCGGCGAAGGCAAGCTCAAGTTCTGACTTGATCTCGTTGAGACGCCTTCCGCGTTCGCGCCGCTCATCGGGCGTCAGCGTGCCGAGCGTTCGCATTGCTTCCGACAGTGTCCCTTTCCGGCCGAGCACTTCGCGGTGCCAGGTGGCCAGATCCTCGTCAGTTGCCGCCTCGCTGAGCGCGGCGAGCGATCGTTCAAGAAGTTCGCTATCTATTCGGTCACCCATGCGTGACTTCCCCTCTGCCTCACCGCCCGCGAGCGGAGCCGCGTTCCAGTGGACGCAAAGAACAAAAAACACCCCTCGCTCAGGGGCGAGGAGTGCTCACGCGGTACCACCCTGATTCGCCGGCCCACGCCATCAGCGCTGCCGGCCTCATCCGCCCGGTCTTGTCCGGACGCGCTTCTGTAGCGGGAAGCTCCCGTGGACAACTACCAGCTCCGGCGCTTGCAGCCGAAAGCGTTCATTGCCCAGCTCCGGAGTGAATGTCGCGGTGGCCCGCCGTGCTGGCTCTCAGTCTCAGGCCTGGCGTCCCTGTCGGCGTCCGGGTCCGCAACCCGTCTCCATCATCGCCTGTATTCTGGCACGGCAGTATACCAGCGACGCTGCGTCGTTGGGCGCGCCGAATCACGATACTGGTGTTGCCCGGCGTCGTGCGGCCCGTTCGGTGGATCGTTGGTCGTTCAGTGTTCCAATAGCCGGCTCGGTGATGTACGTTTTGTGGTGTCGATGGTCGGCGGCGTCGAGGCGGCGCCGGAATGTTCGACCATGCGCACCGCTTGATGTTCGATTCGCGTAAGCGATCCGCGTTGGAAGGGTCAGGTGAGCCGTGGCAACGATCGCTGTCGATGGCACGATGCTGATCGTTCGGCTCAGTGGTTGGCAGGCGCTCTTCGCGCTCAAGCGAGAGATTGCTGTCAAATGTGACAATGTTGAAAGCGTCGGCGTGGGAACAGTGACGTCTCTCGCTCCCAATGGTTTGCGGATGCCGGGGACGTATGTCCCGAAAGTAATCGCGGCTGGAAGCTACTGGTGGAAGGGCCGCGGCTGGTCGTTCTGGAGTGTCCGCAATCCGAAGAAGGCAGTCGATATTCGGCTGCGCGATGAGCGTTACGCGCGACTGGTGATTCAGGTTGACGATCCACACGCGACGGCGGCGATGATTGAAGCGTTCGCCATCAAGCGGGACATGGATGTTACCAGCGCCTAGCGCGGGACCAAGCAGGAAGCAAAGGAACGCCACATATGTTTGACCGCGTCTTCTTCGGCACGATTCTCTCTGAGCACGTCCGGTCAGAGTCTGCCGCCAACCCGGGCAAGGTGCCGATCATCGAACTCTATCTGGTTGGTGGCGCAGTCCTCGATCTTTGCCACGTCGTCCGGCTGGCTGACACGTGGGTAGCCGTGGCGCACTTTTGCCGGGAAGACGTCTTCGATGACACCGATATTGCATTTCTGCCATACGGAACGATTGCCCGCGTCTCGTTGTCAATGCGGGAGGCGAAGGAGCGGGAGATTGGCTTCTCGGTGACGAACCTGCCACTTGAGACGCCGGCCGGCACTCCACTTCAGGCAACCTCCGGCTCGACATCGGCCACGCAAGCGGCCGAGCGGTCGCGAAAGAATGCAATCGACTAGGACTTGCTCGGTCCGCCGCGAGAGCGCGGGTGGAGCGAACGACACGGAAGGGACGACCAATGGCGATGAGCTGGAGCGGATCGACAATTGACGCGATCTGGGCGCGGGAGATTCTCGACTCGCGTGGAAACCCGACCGTCGAGGTCGATGTTTACCTTGAGGACGGATCATTTGGCCGGGCTGCCGTCCCATCGGGCGCCTCGACCGGAGCGTTCGAGGCGGTTGAATTGCGCGACGGTGACCCGAGTCGCTATGGGGGCAAAGGCGTTCTCAACGCGGTAGAAAATGTCAACGAGACGATCGCCCCCGAACTGGAAGGACTCGACGCCGGTGACCAGCGCGCGATCGACCTGAGGATGATCGAGCTGGACGGCTCCGATAACAAGGGCAATCTCGGAGCGAACGCGCTGCTCGGCGTGTCGCTGGCAGTTGCGCGTGCGGCTGCCGAGGCGGCCGGGATGCCGCTCTTCAAGTACCTGGGCGGGCCGGGCGCGCATGTCATGCCGGTCCCAATGCTCAACATCCTCAACGGAGGCAAGCACGCGCCGGGTTCGAGCGTCGACTTCCAGGAGTTCATGGTCATGCCTTCCGGGGCCGAGTCATTCTCGGAGTGCCTGCGCTGGGGAACCGAAGTGTTTCACACGCTGAGGGCGGTGCTTTCCGAGAACGGGTACACAACGATGGTCGGTGACGAGGGCGGTTACGCGCCGAGCCTGACATCCAATGCCGAGGCGCTCGACCTGATCGCGGAGGCTGTCAACCGCGCCGGCTACGCGCTCGGGAGCGACATCCTGCTGGCGATGGACCCGGCCTCGACCGAGTTCTTCGAGGACGGCAAGTATGTCCTCAAAGGCGAGGGCCGGACCCTCTCTGCCGCGGAAATGATCGACTGGTACGCCGACGCAACCTCCCGATTTCCGATCATCTCGATTGAAGACGGGCTGGCCGAGGACGATTGGGACGGCTGGAAGGCGATCACCGCCCGACTTGGCGACAAGGTTCAACTCGTTGGCGATGATCTGTATGTCACCAACACCGAGCGGCTGGCGCGCGGCATCCGTGAGAACGCCGGGAACTCGATCC
>JBBECJ010000051.1:0-1317 GCA_040881885.1 Thermomicrobiales bacterium
CATAAGCGAATGCGTACCGGACGACGGTAACTATCGAACATCGGAGGCGCACTGCCCGATGAACGAACACAGAGGCGTGCGACACGTAGGGGCCGGCCTCGTGCCGGTCCTGCTCCCCACCCCGCCACGTTTGGCGGTTGCGCGCGGCATCCCACACACGGATCCCGCGCGGCGGCACGGGGCGGGGAACAGGGCCGGCACGAGGCCGGCCCCTACGTGTCAGACGCCTCTAAGTTCGTTCACCGCGATTGGACATCGTCAAACGGCGCGCATTCATGCCGGTTGACGCGCTCGCCGCCGTCCGCTCGGGGCCGCTGCTACCGTGGTGGGGTATCGTTTTGTTGGCGGTTGCGGTTGGCGCGGTCGCCTTCGGAGCCAATCGCCCAACTCCTCGGCGACGCTGGCCGTGGCTGCTGCCGGAGGTCGCCGCGTTCGGGGCGCTGGCGCTGCTGCACTTGCTCTTCTTCTGGCAGCCCTACCGCACCGGCGCGGTCGTCCCGCGTGGCGGCGGCGACTTGGCCTCGTTCTTCTACCCGATACACGCCTTCGCCGCCCGCGAACTCCAGGAGGGACGGTTGCCCTTCTGGAACCCGCATCTCTTCTCCGGCGCGCCGCAGCTTGCCAACTTCCAGGCCGGGCTGCTCTACCCACCGAACCTGCTGGCCTACCTGCTCGCCGACCCGTTCGACTACGCCGCGCTTGAGCTACTGGTCATCCTCCACTTCCTGCTGGCAAGCTGGGGCGCCTACTGGCTTGCGCGCGTCTACGACATCCCGCGCGCGGGCGCCGTCCTGACTGGCGTCGTCTACGCCTACTCCGGCTTCCTCGTCGCCCACCTCGGCCACTACCCGATGCTGGCCACCGCCGCCTGGGCGCCCTGGCTGCTGGCCGCCGTCGTCGCGACCATCCGCCGCGACTCCTGGCTGGCCGCCCTGCTCGGCGTTCTCGCCCTCACCCACACCGTCCTCGCCGGCCACCAGCCGATCCTGCTCTTCACGCTGACGGTTGTTGTTGCCGTGGCGCTCTTCGAGCTCTGGCGGGACACGGGACGCAGCTCGTTCCTGGTAGGGGCCGATCCTGTATCGGCCCACGCCGTGAGGCGTCCGCGTCATGACAAGGGCGGTCCTCAGCAAATGCCCAAGCATCGAGAGGACGCCTCACGGCGTGGGCCGATACAGGATCGGCCCCTACCAGGAACGCGTCCCGCGTCCCGCGTCCTGAAACTCGCCGTCACCGTTCTCCTCGCCCTCGGCCTGTCCGCTCCGTCGATCTTCCCGATGCTGGAGCTGACCGGGCAGACGGTGCGCAGCGGGCTTG
>JBBECJ010000052.1:0-7477 GCA_040881885.1 Thermomicrobiales bacterium
GGTCGTCGTCAATCGCCATATCCGCGACAAAGAAGATGCATTGCGCGCCGGAATCCAGGACGCGCTGGGGCAGGCCGATGTCGTCCTCACCAGCGGCGGCGTTTCGATGGGTGAACGCGATCTGGTCAAGGCGCTGCTGGATGAGCTGGCCGTCGTCCACTTCCAGCGCCTGTTCATGAAGCCGGGCAAACCGCTCAACTTCGCGACGGCTGGCGACAAGCTCCTGTTCGGACTGCCGGGCAACCCGGTTTCCTGCCTGGTCGGCTTCCACCTGTTCGTCCGGCCTGCCTTGCAGGTGATGCAGTCGGCCGCGCCGGATTCGCACCCGACCGTGCCAGTCATCATCGAGCACGCCATCGAACCGTCGGACCGGATCGAGTACCAGCGGGCCGTCGTCACTGCCGGTTCCGATGGACGACTACGGGCGCGCAACACCGGCGCGCAGATCTCGGCCCGGCTGATGTCGTTCGTCGGCTCGAACGCGTTCCTGGTCGTCCAGCCGCGCGATGAACCATACCCGGCTGGAACCCAACTTGAAGCGATCCTGCTCGGGCCGCCGGCGGTCGCGGACGTGGAGCGCGCGTGACATTCCCGCGTGTCGCGCTGGCGACCCTCGGCGTCATGGCCCTGATTCTCGGTGTCAACCTCGTCAGCGCGACCAACCGCTTCGTCACCGCCTACGACGCCTTCGACGCGGTCCGGCTCGAAATGACCGAGTTTGAATACGTCGGCCCGGACGAGCCGGTCCGAACGGTCGTCACGATCACGAATCCAACCGGGATAACCGTCGAGGTGCGCGCGATCGAGTTGAGGCTGGACGCCGGCATCCGGCGTGTCGGCGGCGGGGAGACGCGCATCGCGAGACTTGCGCCGCAGGCAGAGCAGGACCAGTTCACGCTCGCGCCGGGCGAAGCGCAACAGTTCGAGGTGTTGCTCAATATCGACGATCGCACGTATGTGCGCGGCCTCGGCGATGTCGAGATCGACTGGCGCGTCACCGGGCGCTTCATGGTCAAGCTCGATGAAGACATCGACGAGGAATGGATCACGGCATGAGCGAATACTCCCCAGCGCCGGCACGCCTGCGTCTGATCGCCTCGACGCTGCTGGCGAGCATCGCGAGCGCGGGGCTGGTCGCGAGCACGTTGTCCGACTTGCAGAACCTGACGGCGTTCTACCTCAGCGATGTCTGGTTGTTGCCGGGACTGATCCTGATCGGCGTTCTGATCTCGATCGCCAATGACGACGATGTTGCCCGCAGCACGATCGCGCTCCTGATCGCGGGAGTCCTCGGCGCGACATTGGTCGGCCTGGCGATCGCCGCCCCGGGCTTTCGCGTCGAGGGCGTCCAGACGACAATGATCGACCGCGGGACGACCTTCGGGCTGCTGGCACTGCTGTTGATCGTCCTGTTCGGGCTGGCCGGGATCGTGATCTCCTGGGTAGCCGGCGCGTTCCTGCGGCCCGGTCGGCTGTGAACGGAGGAGAGGGTAGAGCACGTGTCGAAGCGTCCAATCGAAGCGGCGGATCTGTTCAGGATGAACCTGGTCAGTGACCCACAGGCGTCGCCTGACAGAAAGCAGGTTGCCTACACCGTCACCGAGCTCGATGAGAAAGACAACTGCTACCGGGCCGCGATCTGGCTTGTGCCGTTGGCTGGCGGCGAGCCACGCCGGATGACTTCCGGCAAGCACCGCGACGGCCAGCCGCGCTGGTCGCCGGACGGTCAGAGGCTAGCCTTCACCTCCGATCGCAACCTGGACGGTGACCTGAAGGGGCAAGTCTGGACGATCGCCGTCGCCGGCGGCGAGCCGACGCGGCTCACATCGCTGGCTGAAGGAGTTGAGGAATTCTGCTGGTCGCCAGATGGCCGTTCGATCGCCGCCGTTTCCAAGACCCGCATTGGTGACCACAACCCCGATTCCGACATCCGCGTCATTCGCACGCCGCGCTACCGTTTCGACGGCGAGGGATATCTGGACGACAAGTATCGCCAGATCTTCGTCATCGACGCCACATCCGGCGCCGCACGCCAGATCACCGATGGCGCCTTCGAGCACCGGCGCCCGGCCTGGTCGCCGACTGGCCACGAGATCGCCTTCGACAGCAGCCGCGAACCTGGCTGGGAGATGTTACCGAATCATGACATCTACGCGGTACGCGTCGCGGGCATGGCCATCCGCCGCGTCACCGACGGCAGCGGCGGGTGGTCAACGCCGGCCTGGTCACCGGACGGCGCGACGCTGGCGTTCTACGGCACCCGGCGCGTCTCCAGCAGCTCGGCCCGGCAGGAGCTGTTCACGGTCCCGGCCGGCGGCGGCTCGTCTGTCTCGTTGACCGAGCACATCGACCGTAACCTGCGAGACGGTGCGACGGCCGACCTGGTGGGGTTCCCAGGCCGCCCTCCGCTCTGGGACGCCGACGGCAATGCCGTCTCGGTCGTCTTCAGCGAACAGGGGCAGGTGCACATCGCGCGCGTCTCCGTTCCGGACGGCGAGATGCGGGAACTGACCAGCGGACGGCGGCGAGCTGGCGCGATCGGGCTGGCGCCTGGCGGCGGCTATGTCTACATGGCCAACACAGCCACGACACCGCCCGAGATCTACACCTGCGACAGCGACGGCCGCAACGAGCGGCGATTGACGCGGCACAACGACGCCTGGCTTGGCGACATGGATATCGCTGAACCCGAGCCGTTCTGGGTCGCCAGCCGGGATGGGCGGCAGATTCACGGCTGGGTCATCAAGCCGATCCGCTTCGAGGACGGCAAGAAGTACCCGATGGTCCTCGAAATCCACGGCGGGCCGTTCGGCATGTACGGCGAGACGATGATGCACGAGTTCCAGTTGCTGGCGGCGCGCGGTTACCTCGTCCTGGCAACCAACCCACGCGGCAGCACCGGCTACGGGGACGACTTCGCCGGCCAGCTCTACCGCGGCTGGGGCAAGCACGACTTCCCAGATCTGATGGCGGCAGTCGACTGGGCGATTGGCCAGGGATACGTCGATGAGGCGCGGATGGGAGTAACCGGCGGCTCGTATGGCGGCTACATGACCAACTGGGTCATCGGCCAGACGACTCGCTTCGCCGCCGCCGTCACGGGCCGCTGCATCTCGAACATGTACTCCATGTTCGGGACCGACGATATCTTCTTCTCGTCCGCCGAGCCGACCATCGGCGCGACGCCGTGGGACGACCCCGCCATCTACTGGGAGCTCTCGCCGATCAGTTACGTTGACCGGATTGAGACGCCTCTGCTGATCGAGCATCAGGAGAACGACCACCGCTGCCCGATTGAGCAGGCCGAGCAGCTCTTCACCGCCCTCAAGCGCCGCGGCCAGACAGTCGAGATGCTCCATTTCCCCGACGAGAGCCACGGCATGTCCCGCACCGGCCAACCGAAACACCGCATCGAGCGCTTGACGCACATCACAGCGTGGTTCGATCGCTACCTGTGACGAGTTGAAAGGAGAACGTGCTAAGGAGAAAGGAGTGGGTTGGCAGCCCGGAACCACTCCTTTCTCCTTAGTACTTTCTCCTTTTAACTCGCCCGTTTGACATCCAGGCATCGCTCGACTACGATGGATGTACGTACACCGTTGCGTGACGGTCGGTGGGTGGGCTGTTTGTGGGAGACGCGATGCCGCGGGTGCTGATCGTGGAAGACGAGAAGCCGATCCGCGAACTGCTCAACGACTTTCTGTCGGACGAGGGGTATGACACGCTCGTGGCCGACAACGGGCAACGGGGAGTCGATGTCGCGCGCGCTGAGCAGCCCGACCTGGTGTTGATGGATCTGATGCTCCCACTGATGGATGGCTTCACCGCGATGCGCGCCCTCAAGCGACATCCGGAAACCCGCGACATTCCGGTCATCGTGATGTCGGCAAACCCAGTCCTGTTGCACATTGGGGATCATCTGCTGGCGGACGACCAGATCCGCAAACCGTTCGATCTCGATGAACTCTTGCGGGTAGTCCAGAACCGGATCTCAACGCGGCTGACGGGCTCAGGCGTGGAAACGATGCCGTGATGAGTTCAAATCGCCGTCAGTCAGCGAACATGCTCTCGCTCGCGTCGAAGTGGACGCATGCCGGCGCTGTTAGCCTGGCCATGACGACCAGGTTTTCACGCCGGTTATCGAGCGTGTCGTGATTGCGGTGGAAGACCATGTCCTCGGGACCGGCGTTCGCGATCAGCCGGTGCAGGAAGACGGTGTCGCAGGCGCTCTCGCAACCCCAATGGCTGCCGACTGGATACCGCGAGGCAACGCTGGACTGTAGACGCCACTCGTAGACAGCCACTCGCGACAGATCCTCGTCGTCGACGATCGCCACCGAACCGTCTGAAAGTTCAAGCAACGCAACCACGTTCATTGTCAGCTCCAGTCCGGTCCCAGATATGTTTGGGCCATTGATTTGTATTGATTCGTGGTCTCTGTCCCATACAGATTGATTCGTTATCGCAAGTTACATACCATTAGGAACAGTTGTTAGCCACGATGCCTGAAAACGCCTTGCAACGGCGAGGACGACGTGAGCATCGCTTTCCTGGTTGAGATCAATTGACGCGCTCGGGCGCGGATGGTGAATGAGGAGCATAGGATGCAGACCGAGGTTCTCTACGCGCCGGCCTACGCGCTGGCCCGGCTGACGCTGGCCCCGCGCGAGGCAGCCATCGTTGAAGCCGGAGCGATGGTGAGCATGAGCGGCGACATGGAGATCAAGACCAGTTCGCAGGGCGGCTTCCTGAAGGCGCTCAAGCGCAGCGCGCTCGGCGGTGAATCGTTTTTCGTCAACACCTTCACCGCCTCGGACAACGGTGGAGAGTTGACCGTCGCGCCGTCGTTGCCGGGCGACATGCTCATTCTCGATCTCCAGAACGAGGAGTACAAGGTCCAGGCGGGCGGGTTCATCGCCAGCGGACAGGGCGTCAACGTCGACACGAAATGGGGCGGCTCGCGCTCATTCTTCGGCGGCGACGGCTCGTTCTTCATGCTTTCGTGCAGCGGGACCGGCCCGCTCGTCCTAGCGAGCTACGGCGCCCTGCACAAGGTCACGCTGGCTCCGGGTCAGCGCTACACAGTCGACACGGGCCATGTCGTCGCCTTCACGCACGATATCGGCTTCAGCACGCGCCGGGTCGGCAACTGGAAATCGACGATCCTCGGCGGTGAAGGGCTGGTCGTCGATCTGACCGGCCCCGGCGACCTCTTCATGCAGACACGCAGCCAACCCGCCTTCATCGGCTGGCTGACCACGCATCTGCCCAAGAGTCAGGCGAGCTAGTGACGAGGAGAAAGGGGAAAGTGCTAAGTTGAACGGCGACCTGATCGGCGGGCTTCAACGCCGATGCAGCCGACCAGGGCTCCTTTCAACTAAGCACTTTCTCCTTTACGCTTCCGCGGTTGGGAGAGACGCGAGTGGTCGAGCAGGTGCGGGTGACGTTGCGGTTCTTCGCGATTATGCGCGAGCGAATCGGCGAATCGGAGCGGCAGGTCGCCTTCGCGGGCGGCAGCCGGGTTTCCGATGTCGTGACCTACGTCGAACACGAGTTTGAGTCGATCGCGCCGCTCTTCCGATCGTCGATGCTAATGCGCAATCACGAGTATGTTGACCGCGAAGCGCTGCTAGCGGATGGCGACGAGATCGCCTTCATCCCGCCGGTCAGCGGCGGCGACCACGAACGCGACCATTACCGGGTGACGACCGACATCCTCGACGCTCAGGCGATCGCGGCCATCGTCCTCGACGATGGCGCGGGAGCTGTCGTCACGTTCGTGGGCACGGTCCGCGACAACGCTCGCGGGCGGGGCGTGCTCTGGCTCGATTACGAGGCGTACGCCGGAGCAGCCGAGGTCCAGTTGCGGCGGATTGGCGACGAGATGCGCGAGCGTTGGCCGGTGCTGGCGGTCGCGATCGAGCACCGCACCGGACGGCTCGCGATCGGCGAGGCGAGCGTCGTCATCGCCGTCTCGTCGGCCCACCGCGACGCGGCCTTCCAGGCGGCCGCCTACGCGATCGAACGCATCAAGCAAATCGTCCCGATCTGGAAGAAGGAAGCTTACGACGACGGCCAGACCTGGATCGGCAGCGAAGCCGACTACCAGGTTGAGATCGGACGAATGCCGCCGTCACCGTAGGCAACAAGGCGGGGCCACGCGACAAGTAGGGGCCGCATCCTGTATCAATGCTGTCGCATTAACCACCCGGCACCGGCTCGAGGTCATCGAAGGGACTGGCGCCATGGGTCATGACGTAGTCGACCGCCCACTCGATGACGACCGTCATCAGCAGCGCTGTCGCCAACGCGCCGGCAAACGCAACCCGCGTCATGGCCGCTGGTCGCTGGGCGTCAACGACCAGCAGCAGCAGCACGAACGCGACCGCCAGCACCAGCGTCAGCTGGAGAGCGGCTTTGCTCTGTCCGAGCGGCCGGATCGCGCCCAGTTGGCGCTTGAGCCAGCGGAAGAACAACTCGATCTGCCAGCGCTTGCGGTACAGGCGCACGACCTGCGTCGCCGACAGATCATGCCGGTCCGTCACCAGCTTCATCGCCCGTCCGCCCTTGGTGCGCAGCCCGATCAGGCGCAGGTCGGGCACGACTGCCCCACGTCGGTTGTTGGGCGAACCCAGCACGACCACCGCGTCGGCGTAGATCTCGTCGCCATCCGGCGTCAGTCCAGCCGGGGGCTGGTGACTACGCACGACCTGGTAATGCGCCTGCTCGCTGCCGGCGGCCACGAAATGGACGCCCGCCTCCAGCAGCCGCGCGAACTGGCGATGGCCATAGTAGCCCCGGTCGATCAACAGCGTCCAGCCCGCCCAGCCGCTCAGGTCGAGCTGGCGCAAGGCTTCGTGGTCATTGATCTCACTGGTCGTCATCCGGATCCGGCTCGGGAGGCGTCCGAGCAGGTCAAGGCTGGTCTGGAGGCGGACACCAGCCGCGGCCCGTTTGTGCTGGCTCCACGGCGAGAGACTCGCGCTCAGGCCCAGGAAGGTGCTGTCGATGGCCTGGACACGGGTCAACAGACGCCACTGTGGATCGGTCGGATGCTGGGCGCGGGCGGCGGCCAGCGCGTCGGCGAACAACGCCTCGGCGCAGGCGAGGGGACGGCTGGTCGAGGAGCGCGCGAACTGGCTGAAGCTGACCAGGCTCTCCAGCCCCCAGGCTGCCAGCCAGACCGCGCAGCCGGCCAGTTTCCCATACGTCTGGCGCAGGCTGTCGCTGCCCCACCAGAAATGCAGCAGCAGCATCCACAGATGCGCGTGGGCGGGAAAGGTCTTGCGGTAGCGGTCGGCGCCGGGGGTCGCGGCGGCACGCTCGATGAACGGACTGATCGTCCGACGAGCGCGGCGATCTGGGACGAACGGCGATGGTACCATCAGGCGGACTCCAATCTGGCTGACTCCGTGGCGTTAGCAACCCTGAGTCTACCGATTGGAGTCCCTTCATTCATTACTGCGACAGCATTGGG
>JBBECJ010000053.1:0-1299 GCA_040881885.1 Thermomicrobiales bacterium
CAGCTGGCTGTCCCCGATGCATCAAGCGTAGCCTCCAAGCATCAGACGGACACGAATCGGCCGGAGGCGCCTGAGATCGTCGCGCAACTCAAGTCGATCGGCGTCAAGCGAACAGTCATCTTGACCGGCGATACGGAGCGTGCGGCTCATGCCATTGCCCGACAGTGCGGGATTGACGACTACCGGACAGGACTCCTTTCACAGCAGAAACTCGATGTGATCGCGGAATTGAAGCGAACCAATCGATCCGTCGTGATGGTCGGAGATGGTGTTAATGATGCACCGGCGCTCGCAGCGGCAACGACCGGCGTCGCGATGGAGCTGCTGGGCGGTGGTGAGTGTCAGCCAGTGGCAGGCGGCGCTACAACCGGTCAGTCCTGACGATGGTGTCATAGCATCGGTTGTCACGCGACTGCGACATTCTGCGCCGGTTATCGACGCGGTTGCGACGACGCTGTCGCTATTGTGAGTGGGCGAGACACGAGCGCGGAGCGTGACCGGCAAGGCCAGAGGAAAGGGATGCGGCATGACACTTGACATTCGGCTTGGGGCATCCGTCGCCAGTCGTGACGGCACGCGGATCGGGACGGTCGACCGACTGGTCGTCGATCCCGACAACCTGCGTATGCTGGAGATCATCGTCCATAAGGGGGTCATGTTCTCCGTTGACCGGATCATCGACCGAATCTACATCGACCGGGTCGACACGGATGGGACGGTCTGCCTGACGATCGACGCGGCCAGGGCGGCTCACCTGCCGCCGCTCGTCGAGCGAGAGTTCGCCGTCGCCAACTCGGTCGATCGGGGATCGACACCGTTCGCCGTCGGTGGCGGACCGACCATGAATCAGCCGATCATGTGGCGCGCCAGCACAGTTGGCCGCGCCATGCACGTGACCGGCGAGGCGGGCTACCTCGCGGCGGTTGCCGAGGCGGCGCCAGTCGAGGTGCGCTCTGACCTGCCGGCCGGGGCGGTCACGCTCAACACCGGGACGGTCGTGATGGACGACGATGCGCGTACGATCGGCAGGATCGCCGGTGGTCGCTCCGACGAGTCCGGCCGGCTGATGGGCTTCGTTGCCAAGGCTGGATTCCTCCACCATCACGACATCACGGTTCCGATTGACGATGTTGCGGCGATCACCCACGGCTACGTGCGGCTACGAGTCAGCGGTGAGACCACAACTGGTTAGCCGTGAGCAGCGCTGGCAATGGGTCTGCTGATGCAGTGGCGCACACTGAGAGAGGACGGCGTCGTCTGCTGATCCGGATCGCTCTGGGATGCTTCATCCTCGTCATT
>JBBECJ010000054.1:0-7351 GCA_040881885.1 Thermomicrobiales bacterium
ATCACGCTTGCAACAGCGTCACGCGTGTGCGATACATTCTCGCATGCAACCTCGACGGCGCGGACAGCGCGGCATCATCCACCGTGGGCGTTGGCTGCTGCCGGCGCTGGCACTGGTCATTGCGATGGCCGGTCTTCCAGCCGGGCCGGCGCGGGATAACGATCATGCCTCGCTCTATCGCGGCGGCGCCGACATTCCGCTGCCGACCGCCGCCATGGCGGACGCGACGCCGACGCCAGAGCGCGTGCTGCTCAATGTCGAGGCCGCGACCGTCACACCACCGCCCGTTGCGACGACGACACCAACGGCTGCGCCTCTCGACGCGACGGCCACGCCCGAAGCAGCGCCGGTGACGCTTTCCGACGAGGTCCGGGAGCAAGCGCGCAAACGGGCGAACGCTGTCTACCGCGCGCTCTGGCAGGAGTTCTACCTCCCGGAGGATCGGCTGTTCCGCGAGATGGCTCCATACGAGCATGGCTACCCGTACTCGTATCTCTGGCCGCTGTCGCAGACCCTTGGACTCTCGAACGAGATGGCTGTCCTGCCGGACGCTGACTCGCAGCACCTGTTCGATGTCCTCTCGACCGTCGGCGCGATCGAACTCTACTTTGATGAGCATCGCGAACCAGCGGCCTACTCGTCCTACATCCCGCCGCCATACGGCCACGAGAACGACCGCTTCTACGATGACAACGCCTGGGTCGGCCTTGAGCTGCTGCGCGCCTGGGAGTTGACCGGCTACGAGCTCGCGCTCGAACGCGCTGGCCAGGTCTTCGCCTACCTCGTCTCCGGCTGGGACACCGCTGACGAGGGCCTGCATCCTTGCGGCGTCTTCTGGATCGAGTCGATGCGTAACCGGGACCGCAACACCGTCAGCACGGCGCCAGCCGCCAAGCTCGGACTCCTGCTGGCCGCCCAGGAGGACGATCCCGCGCGCCGCCGGTTCTACGAGCAGTGGGCGAACCGCATGTATGCCTGGGTTGACGACAACCTGCGCGACTCGACCGGCCTCTACTGGGACCACATTGGCGAGGACGGCGCGATCGACGAGTCGATCTTCACCTACAACCAGGGCGCGATGATCGGCGCGAGCCTGCTGCTGCACCAGACAACCGGCGAGACGCGCTATCTCGACCGCGCTGAGAAGATTGGCCAGGCCGCGCTCGAACGCTGGGCCCTTGACGGTCTGCTGGCGCAGCCGGTTGCCTTCAACGCGATCCTCTTCCAGGATCTGCTGCTGCTCAACGAACAGCGCCCCGACCCGAGGTACCCCGACCTGCTCGTCAGCTATGCCGACCGCCTCTGGAGCGGCCACCGCGATCCAACCACCAACCTGTTCACGATCAGCAGCCCGACCAGCCTGCTCGACCAGTCCGCTGCCGCCCGGATTTATGCGATGCTGGCTGGGTACGGCGCGGGGACACCTCAGGAGCACGCCGATGGAGATGACTGACATCCTGCGCGGGGAGCGCGTCCGTTTGACGGCGATGCGAACCGAGGATGCCGCCATGCTCGCGCGCTGGTGGGACGAGGGCGCGTTCATGCGCCACTTGGACACGACGCCGGCCGTCTCAATGACGGAAGCGCAGATCGCCAGGAACATCGAGAATCATCAGGGCCGGTCGGACTGCTTCCTATTTGCTATCCGCCGGACGGACGACGACGCGCTGCTCGGCCAGCTTGAGCTTGACGGCATCTCGTGGCCGCACCGGACGACTTATCTCATGATCGTCATCCTCGACCCGGGACAGCGCGGCCAGGGCTACGGACAGGAGGCGCTGGAGCTTGGCCTGCGTTTCGCCTTCCACGAACTCAACCTGCACCGCGTCGCGCTGACCGTCTTTGCCTACAACACCCGCGCGATCACGCTCTACGAACGCCTCGGCTTCGTCCACGAAGGCACACACCGCGAGTTTCTCGAACGGGATGGCCAACGCCACGACATGCTGCTGTACGGGTTGCTGCGCCCAGAGTGGGAAGCGACGCGAGGTGACAGGTGACAGGTGTCAGGTATCAGGAGTTGGTCTGAGGCAACGCACGAACATCCTTGAGCGGCACAAACCAGCCCTCTGACACCTGATACCTGTCACCTGTTACCTCTCGTTGTACAGCTCAACCGTCCAGCGCCAGGCGCTGCCGTCGGCGGCGTTCCACCAGGCTTTCACGACGCCGACTTCGCCGCCGGGGAGGATGACGGGACGGTCGATGTCCTCGGCTCCGGGCCAGAGATCGACGCGGCTGACGCTGGAGCCGGAGCGAGTCAGGCGCGCCATCGGGCGGTCGGCGGTGCGCGCCAGGCCATCGGCGAAGGCCAGGCGGTTGCCGGCGTCGTCACGGACTTCGACGCGTAGCGTTTCCGGCGCGGCGTGGACGAGCAGGACATCGCTGTCGTCCAGCCGGCCGCGAGCGAACGGCAGTCCCTGGGCTGCTGCGTCGGGGAACCAGAGATCCCAGATCTCGTGTCGTGCCACGATCAGTTCCTCTCGTCAGTGGAATCAGTCGTCAGGCTCAGTCGCGCACGGCTGATGCCGCGATGTTGCGGCGGCCGGCCGAACGGCGCACAATCACGGCCAGTGGCGGGACGCGCCAGCCTCTGCCCAGCCCCGGAACCCATCTTGCGGCCAACGCCGGGCGATCGACGAACTGCGTCCCCACCAGAGGAGCGACCAAAGCTTGCGTTTTCAAATGGTTGGCCGAACGCCGCACCCGGATTTCCTCGACCTGCCGTGGCATCAACCGCTGGAGGAGTGGGAGTCCGAGCGGATCGTCGAGGTCGCGCGCGGCATCCACCGCCATGTCGTGCGCTTCGTCAATTACGACGGCGCGCTCTTCGCGCTGAAGGAATTGCCCGACAGGATCGCCGAGCGCGAGTATCGGCTGTTGCGGCGCCTGGCCGAGGAGGAGATCCCGGTCGTGACGGTGATCGGCATCGTCTCCAACCGCTCGACCGCCGACGCCGTTCCCGGAACACCTACGCAGGGAAGCAGCACGGAGTTGGCCGACGTGCTCATCACACGTCACCTGGAGTTCTCGCTCCCATACCGGACGCTCTTCACCGGCCAGGGGATGCCTCACCTGCGTGATCGGCTGCTCGACGCATTGGCGGAGCTGCTCGTACGCCTGCACCTCGCCAACTTCTTCTGGGGCGACTGCTCGCTCTCGAACACGCTCTTCCGACGCGACGCCGGCGAGCTGGAAGCCTATCTGGTCGACGCCGAAACCGGCGAGATCCACTCGACCCTCTCCCACCAGATGCGCCGCTACGACATCGACATCGCCGAGGAAAACGTCGCCGGCGAGCTGATGGATGTCAAGGCCGGCTCTGGCCTGCCCGACGAGATCGATCCAATCGAGACGGCCCACAGCCTGCGCCGCCGCTACGAGAGCCTCTGGTCGGAGCTGACCCACGAGGAGACCTTTGGGCCGGACGAGCGTTACAAGATCGACGCCCGCCTGCGGAGGCTCAACGACCTCGGCTTCGATGTCGATGAGATGGAGCTGATCACGTCCGGCGATGGTTATCAGCTGCGGATGCACACCCAGGTCGTCGAGCCGGGCCACCACCGCCGCCGGCTGCTGATGCTGACCGGCCTCGGTGTCCAGGAGAATCAGGCGCGGCGCCTGCTCTACGACATCGACAGCTTCCGCCAGGCGATCGAGCGCAAGGGTGGCCGTGCGCTGCCCGAATCGGTCGTCGCCTACCGCTGGCTGGCCGAGGTCTTTGAACCGACCATCGCTGCTATCCCCGACGAGCTACGCGGCAAGTTCCAGCCGGCCGAGGTCTATCATCAGATCCTCGAGCACCGCTGGTTCATGTCGGAATCGAGGGACAAGGATGTCGGTCTGCGCCGGGCGCTGAGCTCCTACATCGCCAACGTCCTGCGCCACGTTCCCGACGAGGTCCGTGTTCTGGCCGATGACGAGGACGACGCCGGTGAACCCGAGGCGATCAACCCGCCGGCGAACTGATGGTGTCGACGAGCCGGAAGCCACTCCGTTCGACAACCACGGACGACGGCAGCCCCAAGTTCTTCCAGAACGGAAACGGATCGAGGCCATTCGCGCGGGCGACGAGCAGCGTGATGACGGTTCCATGAGCGATGACGACGAGGGTTCCGGGGGGCTGGGCATCGCAGACGGCGCGAACGGCGACCTCGAAGCGCGCATGGGCGGCGTCGGCTGTCTCTGTGCCGTAGACCACGGCGGCTGGCTCGGAGAAGAAGCGCACTATCTCCTGATGAAACACGTTGTCACCATCGAACGAAACGACGCCGCGCTCGTGCTCGTGCAGTCCGGGCGCGGTCGCTGCGGTGAGTCCGATTTGGGCGGCGATGATCTGGCCCGTCTCGGCTGCTTTCGGTTCGACGCTCGTGACGACGGACACGGGATCGTAGGCGGCCAATTGTGCGGCATGCCGAGCGGCCGCCCGGCGGCCCGCGTCCGACAGCAGCCACGTCCGTGGAGGAGCGTCGGGTACGATTGCCGGAAACGCGTGTTTTACGAGGATAAGCCTGTCCATCGTCATCGGAAGCGCGCTCCTTGCGTGAACTCGACGTTTGAAGACTACAGGATTGGCGACCATCTAACCGGAGGCAGACGGTGGACCCTGATCTGACGAATGAGTTGCGCGCCTTCTTCGCCGCGCTGTCGGACGAGGAGCGGCTTCGGATCGCCGGCACGCTCGCGATCCGCGAGGCGACGGTTCAGGAGCTGGCCGCCCTGCTTGGTATGCGGCCGGCGGAGGTCAGCAAGCATCTGGCGACGTTGGCCGCGGCCGAGATCATTCGATCGACCCAGCGCGGCGACCTTGCGTCGTGGTCGCTGGATGTCGGCAGGTTGCGCGAGTCTCGCAAACGGCTATTGGCGCGCGAGCGGGCGCCTTCACCGGCTGATGAGCCGGGGACGCCCGACTGGCAACGTTCGGTGCTGACCAACTTCTTCGACGGCGAACGGCTGAAGGAGATTCCGGCCAGCCTCAGCAAGCGGCAGGTCATCCTGTTCTGGCTGGTCGAACGGTTCGAACCGGACACAC
Organism: Thermomicrobiales bacterium; assembly: GCA_040881885.1. GTDB lineage: Bacteria > Chloroflexota > Chloroflexia > Thermomicrobiales > CFX8 > JBBECJ01. The sequence goes on from JBBECJ010000054.1 coordinate 5,033, forward strand.
GCTACCATGAGCGTGAGGTGAACGAGATCATCAAGCGGCATCACCCGGACGCGTCCGCGTTGCGTCGCGACCTCGTCGACCACGGCTTCATGCAGCGCGAGAACGGCGTCTACTGGCGCATCGACCAGCTCGAAGGCTAACCACCGGCGGCGGGATCGATCGGCAGGCGGACGGTGAAGGTGCTGCCACGGCCCGGAAGGCTTTCGACCTGGATTGTGCCGCCGTGGCGCTCAACGATCTCGGCCGAGATGAACAACCCAAGGCCGGTGCCGCCAATGCTCTGGCGGGCGACATCGCCACGGGCGAATGGCTGGAAGAGTTCGGCCTGCTCCTCGGCGCTGATCCCGATCCCTGTGTCGCTGATCGCGATTTCGACACAGTCATCGACGGCGCGGACGGCAACCCGCACCTCGCCGCCCTCCGGAGAGTACTTCAGCGCGTTCGAGACGAGATTGGTGATGACCTGATCGATCCGGCCGGGGTCGATCATGGCCTGGACCGGACCGGCGGCGTCCAGGATCAGTTCATGGCCCGGCAACCGCTGCGGAGATGATTCGAAGCGTTCGATGGCCTGCCGCGCGAGATCGACCAGATTCACCTGCTCACGGCGCAATTCGAGCCGCCCCTGCTGAATACGTGTCGCGTCAAGCAGGTCGAGAACGAGGCTTTCGAGCCGGATGATCTCTGACTGGAGCTGGCCGACGAGGGTTTCGACCCGGTCCCGGTCGATCGGTTCCTGGCGCAGGCGGCGGCCGAGTAGCTGGGCCGACGCCTTGACCGACGTTAGCGGCGTCTTGAGCTCATGCGACGCAACAGAGAGGAACTGCTCGCGCGAGCGGACAGCGTCGCGCGCCTCACGGTAGAGCCTGGCGTTCTCAATCGCGAGGCCGGCCCGATCGGCCAGTTCCTGAAGCAGGAGCAGATCCTCTTCAGTGTACGGATCGCCGGTTCGTTCTCGTCCCAGCCCGAGCGTCCCGATGACCCGCTCGCGGACGCGCACCTGAACGATAACAATGCTGTGTAGCGGGACGCGCTCGATGTCATCCCGGTGGCCAATGGTGATTGCCCGCCGGAGTTCATCATGCGAGATCGTCGGAATGAGCACCGGCGCGCCGGTCGTCATGACCGATCCAACCAGACCTTCGTCCGCGCGCTGGACTTCGTTCGCCATCAGCTCCGTCAGGTGGCTGAGTCTGGCGGGGTCTGGATGGTACAGCGCGACGGCCGGAAGCAGCGTGCCGTCGTCGGAGAGCAGGCGCAGGATGCACTGATCGCCGATCAGCTTCCCGGCTGACTGGGCCACGGAATCGAGCACCGTCGGGAGGTCGAGGCTGGCTTCGGCGAACGCGTGCGACGCCTCGGCCAGCGCGCGCAGCCGGGCGGCAGCCTGCCGCGACTCGTGATAGAGCAGCGCGTTATCAATGGCCGTCGCCGAACGGCGCGCCAGCTCATGCACGACCGGCAGGTCGGCCGCGCTGTAGCGCCTGCCGGACGTGGTGTAGCTCAACGACAACGCGCCGATTCGGCGCCCTCGCGCGACAAGCGGAACGACGACAACCGATCGAAAGCCGAGCTCCGCGATCATGCTGGCGCGCTCGGCTTCCATGCCGATGCGCTCGAACACCGTCGGAGAGATCGCTTCAAACAGCGAGGTCTCGCCAGACACGATCGCACGCATCGCCGGATGCTCCGGCTCGATCGGATGGCGCCTAACCAACTCGTGGATATGCCGCTCCGTCTCGGGGTCAGGGTGCGCCGCGATGCGGCGGATCACGCTATCCGGCTGGAGGATGTCGAACACACAGACATCCGCGAGGAACGACGTCGCGATGTGCGCCACGCGGTAGAGGGTCTCTTCGTAGTCCAGATCCGTTGCCAGCAGCTCGGTCGCTTCGACCAGGAAGTCCTGCAATCCTTCGGTCCGTTTGCGTTCGGTGACATCGTGGAAGATGTTGATTGCGTAGCGCGGCCGACCTTGCTGGTCAAGGACTGGTGTCGCGCTGACGAGCGACCAGTGCTCCGCGCCGCTGGCGACGACGCGGAAACGGATCATTGTCGCCGGACCCTGCCGGCCCTTCATGGCTACCCTGCCCGGCAACTGTTCGAGGGGGAACGGGTTGCCCGCTTCGTCAAACATCTCATAGCGGCCCAGCAGCTCTGGGATCGGTGTCTTCAGCAACTCATCGACGGTCGCGCAGCCGGTCAGCAAGGCGGCGGCGTCATTGGCATAGATCAGCTTGCCGGACGCATCCTGGACGGTGATCCCATCCGCGACGCCGCGCAGGATGATCTCGAGCTCGTCCCGCGAACGGCGTAGTT
>JBBECJ010000055.1:0-7310 GCA_040881885.1 Thermomicrobiales bacterium
GTTCGCGCGCCGTTCACGAGCGCGCTGAAGCTGTATGTGATTGGCGCATTCCCGGTCTGGTCGCATGAGTCAGGCGTGGTCATCGCCGGCCTGATCGTTCTGCTGGAGGTTGTCCTGCTCTGGCGGACCGGTGCGAGGTGGCCGTCGCCGTGGTTGGCGGGCCATCTGCTGGCGGCGCTGCTGTTCATCATCACCTGGTTCACGGTCGAAAAGGCGCCGTTCACGGATCGGACGTCGCTGGACGAGCTACAGCCGAAGGCGCTCTTCTTCCTGCAAGGCTTCACCTGGCCGTTGTCGGCGCAGACGTACTGGATTCAGGACAACCTCGGCATTCCCGGCGGCGTCACGATCGCGACGATCGGGCTGCTCGATGTCGGGCTTGCGGCGCTGATTAACGTATTCGCCGCCTATGCGCTATCGGCCTGGCGCGTCCGGCGTTGGGAGTTGCTGGCGATCCCGGCGTTTGGGATGGCGATCGGCGCCGCGGCCAGCGCGCCGTCGCTCTGGCGGCTCTCCTGGGCGTACGTCGAAAACTCACCGCGCTTGCTCTACCTGGTCGCGATCGGCGCGTCGATCTTCTGGGGGCTGTTGCCGGCGCTGCGGTTCGGGAATGAGCGGCTGACGTGGGCGTGGCGGGCGATCACGACAACGCTGCTTCTGCTGGTCGTCATCCAGTCGTGGCGCTTCGTGGATGTGCGGATGGCGATGTGGGAGCGTGGGACGGAGATCATCGACGGCGTCACCGCGTCGGGCGAGGTCTACGATGGTCAGCGCATCCTTGTCATGAACGCGCCCGCGTGGTTCGCGCAGGGTGTCTATGAGTACCCCTATGGCCACTTCGGCGTCCAGCTTATGCCGGAATACATCGGGTTGGACAGGGTCATCTACACCAGCTCGGAACGGTCAGCGGAGGTCGCCGCCGCGTCTGGGACGTGGAGCCCGGACACCGAAGGAGGGCGTTACGGATTCGGGCCGCACGGACCCGAGATGCCGCCCGAACAGATCGACGTGCTACTCCGCGAGGGGCATGAGCTGGTTGTCGTTCGGCCCGCTGGCGCCGGTTACGCGGTTCGCGATATCGGACGCATCGAGCCGGGTAGCGCCGATCCGGATCTCGATCTCGCCGGTCAGATTGGCAATTTCGTGCGCGTAGACACAGCGCGGGTGGCTGCCAACGAGGGCAGGTTAACCGTCTACGTTGATTGGCACGTGCTTTACACTATCCCTGCCAACCCGAGGACGAGAGCAAGTCTGGCAATTGTCGAGGTCAGAGATTCAAGCGGCGCGGCTGTCTTCACCTATGCCGGGGACGCGCTGGCTGGATTCTCGCCGCTCATGTTCTGGCAGTCCGGCGACCTTATCGCGGACTCGATCGCGTTCACATTGCCTGAAGATGGAGCGTATTCCGTCCATGTCGGTGTACAACGCGTCTTCGCGTCCGCGCCGATGCCCGCAGTTGGCGCGGACGGGACCGAGTACGCCGACGGAATGCTGCCAATCGGTGCGTTCGTCGTCTCAGACGGCGTTGTCAATTCGGAGGAATCGGGACAGTAACCGCCGCGTGAAGCGCCCCGTCCGTAACCAGTAGCGATCCGCCATCCGATGTCACCGCGACACCGAACGGCTGTCGCACGAGCCCTTCGCCCAGTGTCGCGCCGGGCGAGCCGTCCGGGCCGAAGCTGAAGATCGTCCCGTTCACCGAATCCGATGCGTAGACACTCCCGTCTGATCCGATCGCCAGATACGGCTCGAAGAACGTCTGCCCGGTCCAGGCCTCGACCGGCCACGGTTTGAGAGGCGTCCCGTCGCTCTCGAAGCGAGCGATCCGCGCGTTGTGCGAGTCGGCGACCAGGATTGTCCCGTCAGCCGCGACGGCAATCCCAACCGGTTCCAGCAGGTTGCCCGCCTCGCTGCCGGTCGTGCCAAACATGCGGACGAAGCCGCCGTCGGGGGTGAAGACCTGGACGCGCTCGTTGCCGGTGTCGGTGACGTACAGCTCGCTATCGTGGAAGGCAAGGCCGCGCGGGCCGTAGAACAACCCCACGTTGGTGGCTGCCTGGGCTGGGTCGTCCTGCGCGTCAAAGAACGTGCCCCAGCCATTCAGATACGCGCCGTCGGGCGAGAAGACCTGAATGCGGTGGTTCCAGGTGTCGGCAACATAGACGTTTCCGTCGTCGCCGATCGCGATCCCGTTCGGCCCTCCGCCGCCGGAAGTCGCGAATCGGGCCAGTTGACCCGGCCCTGACCCATCGCTACCGAACGCCAGCAGGAACTCGCCGGTTGGCGCGAACTTTTGGACACGGCTGTTGCGCGAATCGACGACGAAGATCGAACCGTCGGGCGCGACGGCGATCCCGCGCGGCCGGTTGAACTGTCCCTGCCCCATCCCCGCGCCGGGGCGCTCCGAGAGCGCAAACGGCCCGGTGGCCGGGAAGAGCTTCTCCGCCAGCGGAGCCGACGCGAGCAATTGAAATTGGCGCGCAACAGGCTCGACATCGAGGTTGCGGTTGAGCATGAAGTCCGCAAAGCGGCGCAACTCGTCAGGCTGGACGATCCCGACGAGCAGCCCACCCCAATCCGGATCGCTGAACGTTTCGGGTGTGTCGGTCGTGTACGGATAGGCCTGGCCGGCGAAGCCAGGAGCGACAGTGCGCGAGTCGCGGCCACCGGCGAGGACGACGAGCTCAGCGTCCAACGGGACCGGCTCGGAGCCAGGATCGAAGACCGTGAGATTTGGATACTCTCGGAAGTACCACGCGAAGGGTTGGGCGACCTGCTCGTCGAGCGCGATCCGCAGGCCGTGTCCGCCGGTCGGGTCGAGCGAACTGCGGTGGCTGAGCGTCGTGTCGCGCGAGAGCTTCTCGATTCGCTCGATGATGACTGGAATACTCTCGCTGGCCGCGCCGGCGCTGAGCGGATCGCCAGGTTCAACGGGACGTTCAGATGCCGCGAGGACTGCCGAGCGGACGGTGACGATCGAGAGCAACACCAGAACGGCGGCGAGGACAAGCGCTAGCCGGTCGCCGTGGACATGCGACCCGATCGCCGAGATGGCAAACGAGAGGGGCAGGATCGCAACGATCACGATCAGCGCGAAGCGCAACAGCCAGTCGGAGGTGTCGTCCGAGACGCCGCCGGAGATCAGGCCCAGCAGGCTGACGACGGCGATCGCCATCAGCAGAATCGCGCCGATGTAGAGCGTCGCCGGACCACGGCGCAGCATCCCCCACGGCAGCCGATCAACTAGATGGACGACGCCGATCCCCGCCAGCAGGATGAGCGGCAGCGCGACGATGGTGTAGCCGGCCGGACCGACATCACCGAGCAGCGAGATGACGATCAGCGCCGTAAAGAACCAGGTCGCGATCGAGCGGACGAGAATGCGTTCGCTCGACGCGAAGCCGGCAAGGAGCGCGAGGACGATGACGATCGGCTCGTTAAGGATCAGGTTGAAGGCCGGCATGTGCCAGCGTGTCCCGATCTCGCTGACGTGGTCTGACCAGAGCACGCCTAACACCTCGCCGAGCGAGGCGGAGAACGACGCCGGACGCGACAGCAGCGCGGTCGTTGCCAGCACGACTGTTCCGATCCCGGCCGCCAGCCCGGCCAGCATAGCGTCACGGCGGGCAACCTGACGCGGCCGGTCGAGCAGGTAGTTTCCGATCCAGGCAAGCGCGGCGGCCGGTATTCCCAGCGGATGGGCGACGACGAGCAACCCGGTCGCCGCTCCGGCGATTGCCGGCCAGGCGAGGGTGTCACGGCCACGCCCATGCAGGACCGAGCCGACGATCGCGACCGAGAGCGCGACGAGCAGGATTCCGCCGTCGAGGCGACGCGAGGCGGCGACCAGCGTCGGCGAAGCCGCCGCCATGAACGCCGCCGCAGCCGCGTTGCGCCCGCCGATCCAGTTTGAGCACCAGAGGATGCCGAGGATCGCCAGGACGCCGGCCGTCGCCATCGCGATCCGCCCGACGCTGTCAGCCGAGTTGCCGCCGAAGAAGAACAGCGCCGTCCAGTCGATCGTGGAAGGCATACCGTGGAGATCGTCCGGAACCGTTTCTCCCCGGACGATGTTGTTAGCCGCCAGCGCGATCTCCGCCTCCGCTACGCTGAGCGGGAAGCGGTCCAGCCCGAGAAAGCGCAGCAGGACGGCGACGACAATCGCCGCGACCGCGGCGATCCAGCGTCCGGCCGTCAGTGGGATGCCGAAGTCTCGGTCGAGGACGCTGACACGCGCATCCTCGTCCCCCTCCCACAGGTCATGCCTCTCGAGCGTAGCGTCGCGGCTCAAGTGAATGGTGTCCTTTCGATCGCGGTCAGTAACGGAGATCGTCCCAGGTTTGCAACAGGTCGTTGCGGACGTAGACGCGGAAGTTGTACGAGCCGATCGGCGCCCAGATCTCGCGATACGAGGCGAGCCTGAACATCTTGGCCTGTTGTTGCGGCTCGCGCAGCCCCCAGAGAGAGCGCCAGACACTCTCGGCGACATCGACGACGCCAAATGGCGGGGGATCGTCATTCTGGTAGTTCTGCCGCTCGGTCTTGTTCAGCTCAGGCGCGATCGCGAAGCGCCGATACGTCTCGTCCTCCGGGAACCACCAGCGCATGACGTATTCGGTGTGCGTGTAGCCGGCCAGCATGTCTTCGTTGTTCCCGTCGTCGATGTGTTCGTTGGAGATCAGAACAATCGGTTCGTCAGGCGGCTCGCTGAGCGTCTCGCCGTAGAATCGGCGCTGGCTGTAGTCGCGCAGATACCACTGGAACGGCCAGGATGTGCCGGAATCGTAGGCGATCGGGATGTCCAGCCCGCCGGTCGTCTCGCGCGACAGGAGGCCGATCTCCTCGACCGCGCGCGTCACATCCGGGGAAGTCTGGACATACACCAGCATGTCGACCGGCACATCGCCGTCGAAATAGGTGAGCCGGAACGAGGTGTGAATCTGGCCGGCCAGGATGACGGCCACCATCGTTACGCCAACCAGCGGCATTGCCAGCCGTGGACCGAGCTTCCAGAACGCGAAGCCGAGCAGCCCAAGCAGCGCCAGCAGCGGCAGATACAGCAGCCAAGGGTAGTCGCTTATCTCCGGACGCAACGAGCGTTGCAGGAACCCATCGCGTTCCTGCCAGGGACCGGCGCTGCCCCATGCCCAGAGCGCGAACCAGGCCGCCGAGATGAGCGGGATGCCGCCGGCCACCAGCCAGACCATCCGTCGCGGCAACTCGCGGCGAGCGATTGCCGCCTCAAGCCCCTCAACGCCGCCGCCGATCAGCGACGCGGCCAGCAGGATCATCGGCAGCGCCATGTGGACGGTCAGCCACGGCATCTTCTCACCGGCCCATGAGAAAATCGCCAGATTGACGACGGCCCAGTAAATGAACAGCCCGCGCATGTAATTGCGACGCCCGACCGGCTCACCGCGCCGGATAGCTGGAATGAGCCTGCGCGCGGTCAGCCAGACCCCAAACGGAAAGAGGGCGACGGCGACGAACTCATACTGGGGCAGCATCAGCATGTAGTAAAACCATGGCTGGTCCGCGCGCTGAACGTCATGCTGGCCGAGCCAATAGCCAAGCGCGCCGACCGTGCCGCTGCCGAGGCCAAACATGTTGGTGTACATGCTGGTGAAGAAGGCCGCGAACAACACCAGTCCAAGCGACACCGCGATCCAGAGCGAGCGCCGGTCGCTGACCAGGTTGTAGAACGCGTTTGCGGTCGTGCCCTCCGGCGCCGGAGCGAACACGCTCTCGATCCAGTTGCGCTCGCCACGGTCCCGCACGCGGTCCAATGCGCCGAGGACCAGCACAATGCCGAGCAACACAACTCCAAGCGCTGCCAGAACGATCGGATGCGTCGCCAGATCCTGCGAGAACGAGCGGATGTTGGCGCTGGTCGGGTGTTCCCAAGGGATCGTCGGCAGAGACGGTGCTCCGAGCGCCGGCATGATCCTCCAGACGGCCAACACCCCGACGCCGGTCAGCAGCAGCAGCCCTAGCGCTGGCCGGCTGATCTGCCAGAGGGCAATGCCGGCGACAAAGGTGACAAGGACGAAAGCGATGATGAACGAGACTTCCATCGTCGCGAACAACAGCCCGGCCATCACAGCAATAGTGACAACCCACCTGCGCTCAGGCCGCTCCAGATAGCGCAAGGCGGCGATGACGATCGCCAGAGTCATGACCAGCACGAGCGGGTCATGTCGAATGTAACGCGACTGGTAGAGTAGCGATGGCGAGAACAGCAACAGCGTCGAGCATGCCAGCGCGCCCCAGCGGCCCAGCAACTGTGGACCACGCAACAGAATCGGCATCAGAACGAGGATGACGCCCAGCAGCGCCGGCCAGAGGCGTGACGTGTAGTCGTTGTCTCCGAAGAGCAGGTAGGCGAACGCGTTGGTGTGAAACAGCGTCGGGCCGTGCATGAGCGGATCGTGAACGTAGCCGTCGCCGACATAGAAGAGCCACGAGTAGTAGGCGTGCAGGCTCTCGTCGTGGTGTTCAGCGCGCGACGAAAGATCCCAAAAACGCGTCAGGACCGCCAGCACACCCAGCGCGATGTAGAGGATCAACTCGACGTTGATTCGAAGACGGAGAGCAGGGCGCGATCTAGACGCCGCATCGTGCGATGCCGACTTGAGAATGGGTTGAGCGGCGATGGCCGCCCCGCTGACCGATGGCAGTCGGCGGGGCGGCTGGCTGGCGCGCCGATTGAGTCGCTGTCGCGGAAACTGGTTCATCGGTTGCAGTTCACCCCGTGGCAGACGGCCGGCAGGTCATCGTCTGAATCATGGAACTGGCAGCGCCGCGGGTTGTGAAACGGGCACGGAGCAGGCGGCAATTCTGCCGGTCGAAGTGTACACGCGCGCAATTTGATCGTCATGCTGCCCGGCAGATCGCCGGGTCGCTCGTTACAATGCGGGTCAGCCGGAATGGCTACGCTCAATTCCCAGGATGGAGGAACGCTGTTTGGACGCGGCACCACTGAGCGCGGATCTCAGGCCAGGCATACCTGGACGAACCTCGACTCTCTTCCTTGTGTCCGATGGCGGCGGCTCGACCGCGGAAGCGGTGCTTGACGCGGCGACTGTCCAGTTCCCAGATGTTGCCTTTTCGATCATTCGCCGGCCCGGCGTGCGGACGCGCGAGCAGGTGTTCGCCGTCGTCCGCGAGGCGTCGGCGGCCCAGGGGATCGTCGTCCACACGATCGTCATTCAGGAGATTCGGCAGGTGCTCGTCCGCGAATGCCGGCAGAGGATCATCCCGCACTTTGACCTGATCGGCCCGCTGATCGGCCACATATCCCAGCAGGTCGG
>JBBECJ010000056.1:0-7288 GCA_040881885.1 Thermomicrobiales bacterium
TCGCTTCGGCGGCGCCTTGCCAGACGTTGCGCTGGCACCACGGACGTTCATCCTCTGCGTCTCCAATACGCCGTCGGGGACGTTCGTCCCGTTCGCCGACCGGGCGCGGTCCACACCAGGTTGGACCCTGCACGAACTGGCGACCGGTCACGACGCGATGCTCACCGAGCCGGATGAACTCGCTCGGCTGCTACTGGACGCCGCTCGCGTGGCCGCGCCGGCCCCACATATCTGACACTCCGTGCAGCGAACGAAGTCGCTGCGAGGACGCCGCTCTAACTGGTGTCGGTATCCGGCAGCTTGCGCCACCAGGCGGGAACCGCGTAGTCATCGGCGACGCCGTGCGCGAACCCGAGCCAGACAACCTTGCCGCTACGTCGAAGCAGGGTCGGGATTACCTGCCCATGGATCACCATTTTCGCGGCCATCTCGTCGCCTTCCGGCCAGCGATCGACCGCGTCCACGTACGCCTGTCGTGTGGAAGGGTCGAGCTGCATCGCCTCGATGAACTCAACGGTCGTGAACTCGTCGATGTCGATCCTCTCGACGATGTCGAACACGAACGGTTCCATGAAATCGATCGCGGCCTCCAGCGGATCGCCGATCTGGCTGCGGGTGGGCGTGGGCATGTTGCGCTTCTCCAGTGGACGGATCCTGAGTATCCTGTTTCCAACGCCACCGGCGTGTTCCGCCTCCTCCGATGCTGGATTGTCACACAGCGCGGTCCGTTGGTGTTGTAATGATCAGAGGCTGCTCAGTCGGCTTCAAACACAGACAACGAAGGGTCGCGAACAGGCGTGAGTGCATTGCAGGCGCAGGCGGGGGGGCTTCCCGCCGTGAACGAAGTGTCAGACCGGACGTTGCTGCAAGGCGTCCGGCACGGGGACGAGCGCGCCTTCGAGGCGCTTTTCGCGCGGCACTACGCTGGCGTGTTCGGTGTCGTGATCCGTATCGTCGGCACGCATGAGGAAGCGGAAGAAGTGATCCAGGACACGTTCCTGAAGCTCTACCATCGCCCGCTTGCTGACGACGACGACACGAACGTCCGCGGTTGGCTCTATCGTGTCGCGACTAACGCCGCCTTCAACAGCGTTCGCTCGCGGCGGAGGCGTCTGGGCTGGTTGCAGCGGCTGGCGGGACGGGCCGACCACCACGCGGACGACGACCCACTGGATCTTGTCGCGCGGCAGGACGAGGCGACCATCGTTCGCGCGCATCTGGCGCGACTCCCCGAACGGCAACGCGCGGTGCTCGTCCTGCGTTCGTCAGGGATGTCGTACGCTGAAGTCGCCGGCATCGTCGGCGTCAGCACGAACTCAGTCGGTACGCTCCTGGCGCGCGCCGAGCGGGCCTTTCGCAATTCGTATGAAGCAGCAAACGGTCGTCAAGGAGGCAGCACATGATTCCACGCCGTCAGCGCGGCTGCCCTACCGACGGGGAGTTGCGCGTCGCAACCGGACCGGATGGCGTTCCCGCGCCACAGGTTGCAGCCCATCTGGACCGTTGCGCATCCTGCCGGGAACGGTTCAAGTCGCTGATGTCTGTGGCGGACTCAACAGCTAAAGTAATTGGCGTGCTGGACCGACAGGCATTTGACGTTGACGTCAATCTGGCGTACGGCAGGTTTCGAGCAACAATGGCCGGGCAATCGGCTGGTGACATAACAGGAGGATCGAGGATGGGACAGCTATTCGCGCATCGGCCGTTGCGCGCGGCGTCAGCGTTGGTCGCCGTCATTGCGGTCGTCGCGGCCGTGACGTTCACGCCAATGCGGACGGTCGCCGACGACTTCCTGAATCAGTTCAGGGTTCAGAAGTTCGCCGCCGTGACGATTCCGATGAACATGCTCTCTCCGCTCCAGTCAGCCGCCCTCTCCGGCATGAGCGACGAGGACAAGCAGCGCTTCCACGACCAGTTGAGCCAGCTCGGCGCGTTCGACACGACGTTCGAGTTCGACATGGACAACCTGCCGGCGCCGATGTCCCTGGTCGAGGCCGAGGCGCGTTTCGGCGACATCGACGCTCCGGACGACCTGCCCGACGGCTTCGGCGAAACGCCGAACGCATATGTGACCGAGGCCGGCTCCGCAGCGTACACGCTGAACACGGCCGAAGGGCAGGAACTGATTGACGAACTGGGACTGCCGATCTACGCTCTCCCGGACCCGGCCGCCTACCCAACGCTGGAGTTCTCGGCCAACATCCCGGCCGCGGCCTTCCTCGAGTACACGAACGCGGACGGTAAGAGGATCTTGGTTGGCCAGATGGCCAGCCCGACACTCGACATTCCGGACGGCATCGACATGGACGATCTGCGTGAAGAGATCCTGCGCTTCCCGGGTCTGCCGACTGACCTGGTTGCCCAGTTGCGCTCGATCGAGGATTGGGAGTCGACGTTGATCATCCCGATCCCGGAGGGCGCGACCAGCGACGATGTCACGATCAACGGCGAGCCTGGGCTGCTTATTGAGCACGATCTTGGCAGCGCGATCCTCTGGGAGAAGGACGGCATTCTCTACGCCGTAATTGGGCAGGTCTCGGACGACGAAGTCCGTGACATCGCCGATTCGATGCAGTAGCCGGCCCTGCGGGCAGCCGGCCTGCGCGTCGGCTGCCTGCCGCCACTCCCACTCCTTCCAGACCGCAGGACGTTCACTGGACGGCCCGCGGTCGCCTGCGTCGTGCCGTTGTCGTATGGTGGGGCTTATAGCGTCTGCGGTTTGGTAGGGCTGACTCCGACTGGCCGCTGCCCAGCAAGATTGCCAGACGAGTCGGCGCGGATTGGCTCGCGCGCTGAACGATCTGAGAACGTACCAGGAGTCACAGATTGGCAATTGACGTTGCTAGCCGCTCCACCGGCGCGCAGACTGAGGCAACGCCGGAGCCGCCGAAACCGGACGTTCCATTCGCGGTCGAGACGCGCTCGCTTCGTAAGGTCTACGGCCGGTCGGTTGCCGTTGCCGGCCTCTCGCTGACCGTCAGGCAGGGGGAGGTCTTCGGCTTCCTCGGCCCAAACGGCGCCGGCAAGACAACCTCGGTCAAGATGCTGATGGGCCTGATCCGCCCAACTTCTGGCGAGGCGCGCCTGCTGGGCCGTCCGCTTGGCGACCGGGAGGCCAAGCGCAAGATCGGCTTCCTGCCTGAGTTGTTTCGATTCCACGATTGGCTGAGCGGCGAGGAGCTGCTCGACATCCACGGCAAGCTCTACGGTATGAGCGCAGCCGAACGCCGCCGGCGCGTCCCGGAGGTATTGGAACTCGTCGGCCTCGCCCACCGTCGCAAGGACCCGTTGCGCTCGTACTCGAAGGGGATGCAGCAGCGCGCTGGTCTGGCTCAGGCGCTCCTGAACGATCCGTCAGTTGTCTTTCTTGACGAGCCAACTTCCGCCCTCGATCCGATGGGGCGGCTAGAGGTCCGCAACATCATTCGCGACCTGCGCCACGCCGGGAAAACCGTCTTCCTCAACTCGCATCTGCTGTCCGAGGTTGAGATGGTCTGCGACCGGGTGACGATCATCAACGGTGGCGAGGTGGCCGCGACCGGCACGGTCCGCGATCTCGTCAAGCGCGAGCCGGTCGTTGATCTGGTCATCGGCGCCTGGCGGCCGGAAATCGCAACGTTGCTGGAACAGCGCGGCATCATTCGCGACCTCGAACAGACGAGTTCAGGCAGAACGACGATCCGACTGGCGCTGATCGATGACGAGGCGATCGCCCAGGTCGTTGAGGACCTGGTTCATGCCGCGGCGCCGGTCTATGCGGTGACGCCGCACGCGCCGACGCTCGAAGAGTTGTTCCTTGAGATCGTTTCCGCGAGCGGGCAGGGGAGCGAACAGTGACGACGCTGTTGATCGCTCGGATGACGTTCGATGAGGCGCTGCGCCGCAAGATGATCTGGGCGGTGCTCTTCCTGAGCGCCGTCTTTCTCGTGATGTATGCGTTCGGGTTCCAACTCCTGCGCGACGATATCGTCGAGTTCGACCGCTCGCGTGGCGGAGTTCCGAGCGAGGCGTTGCCGTACGACGTGCAGGCCAGCGCGATGGTGCTGCTCGGACTCTACACCGTCAACTTTCTGGCCGGGATCATGACCATCTTCGCCGCTGTCGGCTCGATCGCTGGAGAGATTGAGTCAGGCACGTTGCATGCTGTCATCCCGAAGCCGCTGGCGCGCTGGGAGATCATCGCGGGCAAGTACCTCGGTTTCTTCGCGATGATCGCCGCCTACCTCGCGCTGATGGTGACCGGCGTCGTCCTCACCTCGCGCTTCATAGGAGCCTACACGCCGCCGAACATTATCCACGGCACGGCGCTCCTGATCCTCGTCTCGGCGATTCTGCTCAGCCTGACGATGCTCGGCTCGACGATCTTCTCGACGATGGCCAACGGTGTGATCGTCTTCATGCTCTACGGGATGGCTGTCACTGGCGGGCTGGTCGAGCAGATCGGCAACGCCCTCGACAACGACACGATGGTGACGATCGGCATCCTGACGAGTGTTGTCGTCCCAAGCGACAGCATCTGGAAGCTGGCGTCTTACGTTGTCCAGCCCAGCGTGGCCGTCAACCTGATCGGTCCCAACCCGTTCGGGACATCCGCGCCGCCCAGCGACATGGCCGTGCGTTACGCGATCGTCTACTGCGCTACACTCGTCATCACGTCGATGCTGGTCTTCCGGCGTCGCGACATCTAACGCGAAAACAAGGCTGGAGGACGCGGGACGCGGATGTGTCCTGCGTTCGTGACGTGCGATCCGGAGGTGGCATGACGGGCACGGGGGAACTGGAAATCATTCAGATCGCGGCGGGACCGATTGAAACGAACGCGTACCTGGTGATGGATCTCGACGCCAGCCAGGCGCTGATCATAGACGCGCCGTCCGATGTCGAGATCGAGCTTGACGCCGCGGTCGTCGAGCACGGTGTTCGCCCGGTCGCGCTCGTCCTGACGCACACACATTGGGACCACATCGGTGATGTCGCGGCGTTGGCTGACCGCTACGCCGCGCCGGTTCTCGTCCATGAGATCGAGCGCGAGCGAATTGAGCGGCCATCCGGAGGCCCGATCCCGATCCCGCCCGCCAAGGTTGATCGCACGCTTGCTGACGGCGACACGGTCGCGCTCGGCAGCCACCGCTTTGTCGTCATGCATACCCCCGGCCACAGCCCCGGTCAGATCTCGCTCTACAGCGCGGCGGACGGGCTGATGTTTGGCGGCGACACGCTCTTCCCGAACGGCTACGGACGTGTGTATATCCCCGGCGCCAGCGAGTAAGCGACGCTGGCGACGATCCGGCGGCTGTTGGCGTTGCCGGATGAGGTCACGGTCTACACAGGCCACGGGCTGCCAACGACGATCGGCAAGGAGCGCCCCTGGATGGAGCAGATCGATCGGACAGGTCAGTTGCTCTAGCGCCGCGATCCGCGCGGACATCTCAGCGAGCGGCAGACGACGCTACCGAATCACGCTCGTCATTCGCCCACACTCCGCGCTGTCTGGGTGGTCAGAGGGTGCCGCGTGGCGAGACATCAGTCGGCGCGGCGACGATGCCGTTGGAGATGGCATACAGGACGGCTTGTGTGCGGTCGCGGACGCCGATCTTCTGGAACAGCGCGCTGAGGTTGTTCTTGACGGTGCTCTCGGCCAGGTCGAGCTCCTGCGCGATCTGGCGGTTGTTGTGCCCCTTCACCAGCAGCTCGAGGAACTGTTGCTCGCGCGACGACAACTGCTGGCGGGCTTCGCCCGGCGTCCGGTTGAGCAGCCGTTGAAACTCGCGCATCAGCACCGCGCCGAGAGCGGGATCGATTGCCGAACCGCCGGCGGCGGCCAGCCGGATGGCGCGGATGACCTCGTCAGAGCGCGTGTTCTTGAGTAGGTAGCCTTTTGCGCCGGCGCGGATGGCGTGGATCGCGTACTCGTCGTCCGCGTACATCGTCAGGACAATCACGGGCGTCCCGAGGCCGCGTGCCTGGATCGACTCGGTCGCCTGAATACCGTCCATTTCGGGCATGCTGATGTCCATCAGCACGACATCAGGCCGGTGCTTCTCCACCAGAAACACTGCCTGCTTGCCGTCGCTGGCCTCGCCGACAACGGTGATGTCCTCGACCGACTCAAGGAGCTGCTTCAACCCCTCGCGAAATAGATCGTGATCGTCAGCAATGACCACACGTAGCATGACTGGTCTGTGTCCTCACCGTATCTCGGCGCAGGGGGTTAGTGCCCCGCGAGCGCCTCTTCGTCTCTTGCGCCAATAGTCGTCGTCGTCGGTCGTGGCCCAAATTCGGATGCTGCCAGCCCGCTGCTGTCGTTCAGCGCCGAAACGGCGGGAAGCACCAGCGGTAAGTAGGCCTCAATCTTGGTTCCCCTTCCGGACCCGGAATCGATGTGGAGCGTCCCTCCGAGGTCCTCGGCCAGTTCGCGCATAATCTCCATCCCGAAGTGACCGTGTGGCCCACTCCCGTCCGTCATTCCGATGCCGTCGTCGATCACGTACAGACGTAGTTCGTCCTCGGCACGGCGCACCTCGAGCCGGACTGACTGAGCGTTGGCGTGTTTGCGGACATTCTGAATCGCCTCGCGGACGATGCCGACGACTGCCCGTTCGAGTTCCGGGACGAGCTGAACGCCGGAGATCTGCTTGAAGTCAACCTCGAACTCAGGCGCGTCGGGCGCCATGTTGGTGACGAGCGCGCGTAACTGGCCAGTGATGCCGCGACGGGCCGGAGCGGGACGGCGCAGGTCGCCGATCGTGCGCCGCAACTCGGTGATCGCGTGGTCCAGCAGATCCCTGCCGGCCTGAATCTCGCTCTGCGCCATCGTCGGATCGCCGATGTACTTGTCGGCCATTTCCAGCTTGAGGTTGACGTAAGCCAGGTCCTGGACGACGTTGTCGTGCAATTCCCGGCCGACTTCGCGGCGCTCCTGCGCGAGCAGATCCTCGCGTGTCTCATGTTGGCTGCCGACATCGGTCCGGTCGCGGAGAAAGATCGACTGGATGCCCCACGCCATCCCGGCCGCCGCCGCTGAGAAGGCGACAACGTCTTCAGGCGCATAGGTGAACGATTGTCCATCGCGGCGTTCGGCAGCGATCGCGCCGATCAGTTCATCCCCGAAAAACATCGGCACCATCAGCCATGCGGGACACTGCCCATCGGCGAACGGGCGCGCGAACTCGTGCAGGCTTCGTCCGACGCCATGTGTCTCGATCCAGCGCTTGTGCGTCAGTTGAGCCAGGTCCTCGTTCGTCACGGGCGACACTGCCGCCAGCGGCGAGTGCCAGGCATGGACAAC
>JBBECJ010000057.1:0-1279 GCA_040881885.1 Thermomicrobiales bacterium
GATCTGGCGGCCCTCTTCCTGGTTAGTGCCGACCAGCCGGATCACCATTGGGACATCGACCTGGATCTGTTCGAGCGCCGCCAGAATGCCGCGCGCGACGACGTCGCAGCGGGTGATGCCGCCGAAGATGTTGAAGAAGATGGCTTTGACGGCCGGGTCTTCGAGGATCAGCTCCAGCGCGAGCGTGACCTGCTCGGCGCTGGCGCCGCCGCCGACATCGAGGAAGTTGGCCGGGTCGCCGCCGTAGAGCTTGCAGGCGTCCATCGTCGCCATCGCCAGCCCGGCGCCGTTGACGACGCAGCCGATGTCGCCGTCCAACTTGACGAAGGAGATGCCGTTGGCCTTGGCGCGCAACTCGGTCGCGTTCTCCTCGGCCATGTCGCGCAAGGCTTCGAACTCGGGGTGACGCGGCAGGGCGCTGTCGTCGAGGCTGACCTTCGAGTCGAGCGCCAGCCAGCGCTCGTCTTTCGTCAGGATCAGCGGGTTGATCTCGGCCAGCGAGGCGTCGGAGGCGACGAAGGCGGTGTAGAGCGATTTGGCGATCGAGATGAAGCCGGCCATCAGCGCCGGCTCGATCCCCAGCCCGAAGGCGACCTGGCGCGCCTGATAGTCGAGCAGGCCGAGCAGCGGGTCGGCCGTGATCTTGACGATCTTCTCCGGTGTCTCGCGGGCGACTTCTTCGATATCGACGCCGCCCTCGGCGCTGGCCATCAGCGTCACGCCACGTGCGGCCCGATCGAGGATGATGCCGAGGTAGTACTCGCGCGCGATATCAACGGCCGGGACGACCAGCAGCCGCTTGACGGTGTGGCCGCGAATGTCCATCCCGAGGATCTGGCTGGCCAGCGTCCTGGCCTCGTCAGGCGAGGACGCCAGCTTGATGCCGCCGGCCTTGCCGCGCCCGCCGGTGTGGACCTGGGCCTTAAGGGCGACCTTGCCACCCGGACCCGCCATCCGCGCGGCGGCCTGCCCGGCTGCGGCGGCGTCGGTCACCATCTGGCCGGGATTGACGGGAATCCCGTAACCGGCCAGCAGTTCGGCGGCCTGATACTCGTGAATGTTCATTGGCGTCTGTCCCCACGTTAGCCGTCAGCTATGAGCTATCAGCCTGTTGGTTGGGGTGGACACGTTCGTCACTGGGCGAGCACTTATGGCTGACTGCCGATGGCTCAGACCACCCAGTCGAGGATCATAGCATGTCGCGAGCCGCTGTCAGCGTGCCAGTTATCAGCCTTGCGTGCTCGCCCAGTGACGAACGTGTCCACCCCAACCAACAGGC
>JBBECJ010000058.1:0-1278 GCA_040881885.1 Thermomicrobiales bacterium
CCGCCATCCAGGGCCGCGAACATGCGCGTGTAGAAGCGCAGGTTGTGGAGCGTGGCGAGGCGTTCGGCGCTGCCGTCGCCGATCTTGAACAGGTGGTGCAGGTAGGCGCGGCTGTACTTGCGGCAGGCTGGGCAGTCGCAGGTGGGGTCGATCGGCTCGCGGTCGGAATGGTGTTTCGTGTCGTAGATGTAGACGGTCGAGCGGAAGTCGTCGCCGGGGCGCAGGCCGCGCTCGGGGTAGCCGGGCCGGAAGGCGTAGAGCCGATTGTGGCGCGCGTCACGCGTCGGCAGGCTGCAATCGAACATCGTGTAGCCGAGCGCGTGGGCGGCCACGACGTGCTCCGGGCTGCCGATGCCAAGCGCGTGCTTCGGCGCGCCGGCCGGCAGCGCCTCGGCCACCCAGCGTAAGACATCGGTCAGCAGCGCGCCGTCCTCGGCCAGCGGCCAACCGCCGAAGCCGAAGCCGTCGAAGCCGATCTCGACCAGCGCCTGGGCGCACTCACGGCGCAGCTCCTGGCTGGCGCCGCCCTGGACGACGGCGAAGAGCAGCGGGCGCGCGCCTCCCCTCTGCTGGGCCACCAGCCGCTCGAACTCCTGCTTGCAGCGGCGCGCCCAGCGGATCGTGCGCTCGACCGAGCGCGCCTGCTCGCCGATGTCGTCGCCAACGTCGGTGCAGTCGTCCAGGCAGACGACGATATCGGACCCAAGCTGGAACTGGATCTGGACGATCTTCTCCGGCGTCAGCGTCCACCTCTTGCTGGTGCCAGGCTCGCGGAAGATGACCTCATTGGCGCGGATAACGCCGTAGTCCGGGTTCTGGCGGATGAGCGAATAGATCTGGAAGCCGCCCGAATCGCTCAGGATCGGCCCGTCCCAATCCATGAAGCGATGGACGCCGCCAGCCGCCTGGATGACGCGCACGCCAGGACGGCGCATGAGGTGGAAGGCGTTGACGACCAGCGCCGGTATCCCGACCGCCCGCAGGTCGTCCGCCGTCACGCTGCGCACTCCGGCCCGCGTCGCGTCCGGAAGAAAAGCGGGCAGCGCCAGCTCACCGTGGCGGGTTGTCAGGCGGGTGGGGCGGTTCGGCGTGAGTGTCATCGGAGCCTGCCCGGACCGTCGCCAATGCAATGCGTAGGGGCGGACCCATGTGTCCGCCCGACAATCGGATCGGCGTTCAGCCGATCACAATCAACAATAACAATCCGCTCGAACGCCGCGCGCCTCGACAGAGCATTGACGTATTGCGATCGGCTGGACGCCGATCCGATTGTCGGGG
>JBBECJ010000059.1:0-7232 GCA_040881885.1 Thermomicrobiales bacterium
CGCATTACTACTACCTTTCTCCAACGCTCTTGCACGGCGGAACTGACGAGAGCCATGCCAGCGCTGAATTCATGGCATCGCTGCTCGAGGGGTCCGCTCGTGAACTCCGACTATCGTTTGCTGAGGGGCACGTTGACAGACATTCCGATGCCTTCGTCGTCAGGCGCCGGCAGAGCCGGCTGTCGCATGAATCCGCTGCCCAGTTCCGTCGTCGAATCGAAGCGTTAGATGAGGAGTTTCAGCAGCAGGATGAGCCGGAAGGAGAGGTATCGATCGAACTGTCGGTCGCGCTGTTTCCGCGTTCGCGGTAGCACCCGTTGCTGTCTTGGTTGCTGCCAGCGTTGATTTCAGGATTGGTCATGCAACGCATGCCCATGCGTGAGTGGTAGGAGAGTGGGAGCCATGTCAGACGACGGGTACATCGCCGTAGACGAGCAGCTTGAGCGAAAACTCACACGCCGTTCGACGCTGAAATTCATGGGCTTCGCTGTTGCCGTGCCGGTGGTGTCGTCAATCCTTGCCGCGTGCGGGGGATCGGACGATGATGATGACGATGATGGTGGTGATACGTCATCGCCGACAACCGACTCGTCGACTCCGCTGGCAAACGCGCCGGTGACAAGCGGCGGAACGCCTCTGACAACGTTCGGGACAGCGGCCGCAAACGCGTCACCTACTGCCGCTGCGACCGAAGGGTCGACCGGGAGTGGCTCCACCGACGATGATGCCAAGCGCGGTGGTGTGCTGTTGCTCGCGAGTTCGATCGACCCCGACGCGCTTGACCCTGCGGGAACCATTCAACTGGCTGCCGATGCGCTCAACGATAGCCTTTACGACCGGCTCGTCTACATCGGCCGCGATCGGATGCCGCATCCATGGGTTGCGGAGAATTGGGAGGTGTCGGAAGACGGCACCGAAATCACCTTCAGCATCCGCGAAGGAATGACGTTCCACGATGGCGGGACGCTCGACGCGGCTTCTGTCAAATTCAGCTTCGATCGCATCCTCGATCCCGAGAAAACATCGCCGGCCAAGGCGCAGATGGGCACGCTGGAGAAGGTAGACCTGGTCGACGACTCAACGGTCATGTTCACCTTTACCGAAGCTTACGCGCCCTTCTTCACGAATATCTCGCTCGGCTACGGCGGAATCGTCTCGCCCGCTGCCGTCGAGGAGCATGGCGACGCCTTCGGCAAGAATCCGGTTGGCTCGGGGCCGTTCAAGTTGAAGGAGTGGAACACCGGCCAGGAGATCGTGCTCGAGCGCTTCGACGAGTACGTGAATCATCGGACCGACGGTCCGAACACCGGCACCGCATACCTTGACGAAATCAGCTTCCAGATCATCTCCGAAGCGGCCACCCGATTCGCGGCGCTTGAGAGTGGCGAACTGCACGTCAGTGACGTTGATGTCAATCAGATTCCGAACGTCGAGGGCAGCGACGACTTCCAAGTCGTGATCTGGAAGGAAGCAACGAACCATAACTTCCTTGAATACGCCAACAAGGCGCCATTCACCGACGTCGCGGTCCGACAGGCGATCGCTTACTCGATTGACCGCGAGTCGATCGTCGAGAGCGCCTGGAACGGCTACGCGACCCCCAATCTGAATCCGATGCCTGTCGGTGTCGCCGGATGGGATGCGGCGATCGGTGAGGAGTTCGGCTACGCCTTCGATGTCGAAAGGGCGGCGCAGGTTCTGGCTGACGCTGGATACACGGCTGGGTCGGACAATGTGCTGGAGAAGGACGGGACACCGCTCGCCTTCACGCTGCTGGTGTATTCGGGCGCCGAACCTGCACGGGTTGCCTCAGAGATCATTCAGGCAACCCTGAATTCGATTGGCTTCAAGGTCGAAATCCAGATCATGGAATTCGGCGCCGAACTGCCATTGCTCGAAGCGGGCGACTTCGATGTTGACTGGATGCGTTGGACCTGGCCGGATCCGGTCATTCTCAGTCTGCTCTTCAAGACACCGGGTTGGACGAATCAGACCAGCGACCCGGCTCTGGACGAGCTGTTGAGCGTGGCTGACACCGCTCTGGATCCAGACGCGCGCATCGCCGCGACCCATGAGGCGTTGAAGTACATCCTGCAGCAAGCGATCATCGCGCCGATCGCGACAGACTTCATCGTCCGCGCGGCCCGTAAAGAGGTCAAGGGATACGAGTGGGACGCGATAGGCTATCCGCGCTACGGCAACGTCTGGCTGGAAGAGAGCTAACCCCTCATGGGCGCGTACGTCATCCGTCGTCTGCTGCTGCTGATCCCGATCTGGTTGGGAATTCTGGCGCTCACGTTCCTGATGCGTGTGCTGGTGCCAGGCGACCCGGTCGAGATCATGTTCTTCGGGCAGCAGACCGACCCGGTCGTCAAGGAGGCGATCCGGCACGATCTGGGTCTCGACCGCCCGCTACATGAGCAGTTCGTCTCATACGTCTGGGGCGTCATGCATGGCGATCTGGGCACGTCCATCACCACGCGCAACTCGGTCGTGGATGACATCAAGAGCCGCTATCCGTACACAGTCGTGTTGACCCTCACCAGCCTGTCGATCGCGGTCATGATTGGGCTGGTGACGGGCATCATCTCGGCGATGCGCAAAGACACATGGGTCGACACCCTCTCGATGATCTTTGCGCTCGCCGGCCTGTCGATGCCCGCGTTCTGGCTTGGCCTAGTACTGATCTATGTCTTCGCCGTGAACCTCGGATGGTTCCCGGTGCTGGGATCAATGACCCCACGTGGGATGGTACTGCCGTCAGTGACATTGGGATTTATTGCCTCAGCTGTGCTAGCCCGCATCGTCCGCTCCAGCATGCTCGAAGTGCTTGGCGAGGATTACATTCGGACCGCGCGCGCCAAGGGTCTTACCGAGCAATCAGTGGTTGTCCGCCATGCGCTGAAAAATGCCCTTATTCCAATCATCACAATTGTCGGCCTCCAGTTCGGCGCTCTCCTGTCAGGAGCGTTTATTATCGAAGTAGTGTTCGCCTGGCACGGTGTTGGGGAACTTGCCATCCTGGCGCTACAGCGACGTGACTTCCCGCTGATCCAGGGAATTATCCTGGTCGTCGCGACATCGTATGTGCTGGTCAACCTGGTTGTCGATCTGCTCTATGCGGCTGCTGACCCGCGAATTACCTATCAGTAGAAAGCTGAGTATCGAGCGTGGTATTCGCACGGGGACGGCAGCAGAGCGCGGTATCGACGCCCCTGCTGCGAAATCAGACGCGCAGTCGATCTGGGGTTGTTAGCTTCTTTCGCGCATTGTTTCGGACGATGCCCGGCCGACTCGGCAGCGCGATTATCCTGTTCGTCGTTGTTCTCGCGCTCGCTGCGCCAATAATCGCTCCGTACGATCCGACCGCATTGAACATTCCCAATCGCCTCGATCCTCCCTCGCGCGCGCATCTCTTCGGCACCGATGAAACCGGACGTGACGTGTTCAGCCGTGTGGTCCACGGCTCTCGAATCAGTCTGCGGGTTGGCGTGATTGCGGTCGCCATCTCGCTGTCAATCGGCGTCGTCCTCGGCATACTGGCCGGATTCTATGGTGGCATCGTCGATACGGTCATCATGCGTCTGATCGATATCTTGCTTGCATTTCCGGGGTTTCTCCTTGCGCTCGCGATTATCGCGATGCGAGGACCGGGGCTCTTCAACGCCATGATCGCGGTCGGACTCGGAGCGGCGCCCGGGTTTGCGCGCCTGCTTCGCGGGGCGGTGTTGACGGTCAAGCAGCAGGACTATGTCATGGCAGCGCGTCTGGTCGGCGCGTCAAACGGCCACATCATGCGCAAGCAGATCCTCCCGAACGTGCTGTCCCCGATCGTGGTTCTGGCGACACTGGAGTTTCCGGTTGCGATCCTGGTCGCCGCCAGTTTGTCGTTTCTTGGCCTCGGCGCGCAGCCGCCATCGCCGGAATGGGGTGCCATGGTCGTCGCTGGCCGTACGTTCATCCGCACCGCTTCGTGGTTGATTAATTTCCCAGGTCTCGCCATCTTCGTGACAGTGCTGGGGTTCAACCTGTTCGGGAACGCTGTCCGTGATGCCCTGGATCCGCGCCTGCGCCAACGTTAGCTTCCAGGATGCGTGCCCCTTCGGACGTAATATCCCGTTGTCGAAGACATATTACGTATCTCCATAAACCGGGATGGCCGCGCCACGGATCACGCCGGCCGCTTCGGAGCAGAGGAAGGCGACGACGCGGCCGATCTCCTCGGGGGTGACCCAGCGGGAGGGATCGGAGCGCGGCATCGACTCGCGGTTCTGGGGCGTATCGATCGTGCTGGGCAGGATGCAGTTGGCGGTCACGCCGGAGCCGCGCAGCTCGCGGCCGAGTGAGCGTGTCATCGCGACGACGGCGGCTTTCGCGGCGGCGTAGGCGGCCGTGTTCGGGGTCGGGTCGATGGCGGGCCGCGAGCCAACCGTGACGATCCGACCGTAGCCGCGCTCGATCATGCCGGGCAGGACGGCGCGGGCGGCGATGACGGCCGTGTGCAGGTTGAGCTCGACCATCTCGCTCCAGGTCTGGTGGTCGGTCTGGATGAAGCTCCCGCCGGAGAACCCGCCGACGAGGCAGACCAGCCCGTCGATCCGTTCGTGGCGGGCGACGATCCGCGCGACGAGCGGGACCGCCTGATTGTGGTCGCGTAGGTCGGCCACCTCGATCTCGACCCCTTCAATCGGCGGCGTCGGCCTGTGGGCGGTCGAGATGACCGTTGCGTTGGCGGCCCTCAACTCAGCCAGGACGCCGCGCCCGAGACTGCCGGTTCCGCCAGTCACGAGGACGACACGGTTGCGCAGGTCGGCCAGCATGTGCTCTCCAATCAGTACAGATGTTCGCAACGGGTATTGACAAATGAGATAGTTCTAATTAGAATGATTGTAAGAGGAGGTTCGGACGGTGAAGCCGGACGACGCGACGGTAGCACAGGCGCCGCTAGGATTCACGCTTTCGGCGGCTGCCCGCAAGCTGGCTAAATTCTACGCCGCCGCCCTTGCGGGAAGCCCGGTCACGCCGTCACAGCTCTTCTTTCTGCGCCAACTCTGGATCGAGGACGGCCTCTCGCTGGTCGCGCTGCGCGAGCGCGCCCAGCTCGACGCGACCTCGGCCAGCTGGCTGGCCGACCAGCTCGAGAAGGCCGGCCTGATCGAGCGGCGGCGTAACGATCCTGACCGGCGGGTGGTCAGGGTCTGGGTGACTGGCGCGGGCCGCTTGCTGCGCGACGAGCTGGGGCCGAAGATCGAGCGTTGGGAATTGTCGCTACGCGACACGCTCGCCGCGCGCCATTCCCGGCAGGAGCTCGACGCCTTCGAGGCCGTCCTCCAGACGGTGATCGTAACCTTGCCGGAAGGGGACGACCTCTGGGCCGAACTGTCCGCCGCATGGGACAGCACGTTGGACGCTCTGCGGCTCTACCTTGAGTCCGAGGAGCACTGATTCGCGCGCAACTCCGTCACTGTTGGAAATCTGAGAGGAGACAGGCATGCAGACGATGCCTTCGGCTGGCCGTACCGTCGAGAAGGAACTCTTCATCGCCGCCGCGCCCGAGCGCGTCTACCGCGCCTTCACGGTCAAGGACGATCTGGAGCGCTGGTTCGTCACCAATGCCGAACTTGAAGCGCGTCCAGGTGGACCATTCAACCTCTGGTGGAAGCACGAGACAGTCTCTGGCGAGTACGTCGAGCTTGACCCACCGCGCCGGCTGGCGTTCACTTGGGACGATGGCCCGAAGTACGGCATCACGACCTGCACGATCGAATTCATTCCCGAAGCGGATGGCACGCTCCTGCGGCTGACCCACACGGGGTTCGGCCAGGGCGACAACTGGGACGAACTCTACGACGGCGTCAACGGTGGCTGGACGATGGAGCTTGGCCACCTCAAGACCTGGCTTGAAATGGGCGTTGAAAAGACCTGGACGTAATCAACGGTTGTGGGAGTTCGTTCGCGCGAACGCCCACACACCACTCATCCCTCGCCTGAACGGTCACGCTAGCACACTCACGTGAAAGGAACTGTCGTTGAATACGGCATTTGAGCATCCCCTCGGCAAACTCGCCACCGTTACAGTCCGCGTCATAGACCAGGACGCCGCCAAAACGTTCTACATCGAGCAGATGGGTCTCGAATTGCGCGCCGACATGCCGATGGACGCGACGAGCCGCTGGTTGACGGTCGCAATCCCGGGCGGTGAGACGGAAATCGTGCTCTATCCCGACGCCGCGCATGCCGGCCAGGGACCTGGGCTGGTCTTCAACACGCCCGACATCCAGCGCGCCTACGAGG
The DNA here is from genome assembly GCA_040881885.1 of Thermomicrobiales bacterium. Classification (GTDB taxonomy): domain Bacteria; phylum Chloroflexota; class Chloroflexia; order Thermomicrobiales; family CFX8; genus JBBECJ01. Next base: position 6,295 of record JBBECJ010000059.1, read on the forward strand.
ATCTAACCGGCCGAGGCGTCATGTTCACCGAAGCGCCAACCCATCAGTTTCAGGATCAGGACGGCAACGGCCATGTGCTGGTTCAACTGCCGAGCGGGTTTCCGGGGCAGTAGCCGGCTGATCGTATGGAAACGCCAGGCGTCTCCGTCTCGCGCCTAACCAATCGAGAGCGGCAGGCCCGGCTGGCGCAAGACGCTGACGATGCTCATCGCGACGATCCGGCCGGTTTTCGGGTTGCTTTCGGACGGGACGTTGCGGATCTCGAAGCGAAGAAAACCGAAGTCGCCCTCGGCCTCGACCTGATGCACATTGCGATCGACGGCGGGGTCGGCGATGACGCGGACGAGCGTCCGGTCGAAGCCGATCCCGGCCAGGCTGACTGCGGCGGTGACGTTGACGCTCTCCGGAAAGCGCAGCGCCGCCTCGCGGGCCGGGCCGTTGAAGACCTCGCGCTCGGCTGTCATGCCGTCCGCCTCGGCGCCAAGCAGCGTTCTGGCCGGCTTGCGGGTCGTATGCGTCACGCGCTCAATGCCGCCAATAGCGGCGGCCGCGAGTGCGTCGAGCGCGCCGATCGCGCCGGACGCGACGCGGATCTGGCTGCCGCCCTCGCGCGCCGCCGCCAGCAGCTCGCGTTCCACCTCCGGGATGGCCAGGACGCCGACGCTGACGGCGACCAGGTCGATGCCGGCCGCCAGCACGCGCGGCCCGTGTTCACGCAACGCGTCATGGCCGGCGATTTCGACGACGACACAGGGGTGATGCGCCAGCAACTCGTCGAGTGTCCTGACGACAGGGAGCGTGCCAGATCCAGCGCGCGGGACGCCGGTTTGGGTGCAGGCGGCGACGATCTCGATCTCCTCCAGATAACGCGCCGCCAACTCGACAACCGGCTGGCAGATCGCGCCGAACCCGATCAGGCCGACACGCCGTGGATTCTC
>JBBECJ010000060.1:0-1268 GCA_040881885.1 Thermomicrobiales bacterium
CTGTCCACACGCACGTCGTCCCGGTCGGCGCTCGCATGCGCGACCAGGAAGATCGCCCCAATCAGCGCGATCGTCGTTGTGTGGTAGAGCGTATGATACGACATCAGGACGGTCGTCACCGCAAGCAGCGCCAGGCTTGGGAGGCTGGTAGCCTCCTGACCGGCTCGACGCCAGAACCAGCACGCCACCGCCAACGTCATCCCGGTGAGGACGACGATTGTGGCGTTGATCATCAGACGGTCGTCGACGGGCAACGCGCGGACGACGATCGAGCGCAGTTTGACCATTCCCCAGACATTGGTGACGACCGTGCCGTCCGCCCCGGAGAGGCGCCGCGACAACTCGACATACCCGTGCACACCGTTGGGTCCGACGAGCACGATCGACGCCGCGGCTTGACCAGCGACAGCGAGGATTGCCGTCCAGGTCGCCTTCCTCCGTCCGGTTATCGCCAGGTAAATTAGCGGAGCCAGCAACAGCGGCGGCTTGATAGCAAAGGCGGCCAACGCAAGCCCCGAACGAACCAAGTGGCCGTCCGTAAGCTCAATGGCAAAGAGCACGAAGGTGAGGACTAGCAGCCCCTCGGCCTGCCCGAGCATCAGCACCATGAAGAGCGGCAATGACCCGATCAGCACGGCCATCGATGTCTGCCACGCGATGCCCATTCGACGGACGAGAAGCACGACTGCAAGGCCGACCGCAGCCAGATTGAGTAGCGCCCACGCGATGTAACCGCCTGTCGGGCCCAGAATGAGCAGTGGCATCGCCATCACGCTCAGAATTGGAGGCGAAATGAACGGATGCATGATCCGATCGCCCCAATCGATCTCGTAGGCGTCCGTGATCGGGCGCTGGTACTCCGATTGCGCGCGCGTGTCATACAGATCGGTTGCCGCGCCGTCGTATATCATCTCGGCGGCCGTGTAGCTGGTGAGAAAGTCCATCCCGACGTGAACGAACATTCCATCAACATGGAGCATGCCTGCCACGAGGACTAGTTGCGCGGCAACGGCAACGATCAGCCAGCGGCGCGCACCGCCGGCTACTGCGATCAGTTGATCCACGCTCAATCATTACCTCAAGTTCGATCCGGAACCTCCCGCTTCGAGTTAGCGCCGAATCCCCAAGCGCATTCCACGTGCTATACCAGACAGACGACATCCGTGTCGTGGCAATCTGGGCTGTGTCAAAGTCCGAATCACGGCCTGAGATACTGGCCGACTGGTTCCCTTTGGGTACTCCACTGGCGAGGTTTGCGTAGGTTCGCC
>JBBECJ010000061.1:0-1267 GCA_040881885.1 Thermomicrobiales bacterium
GCCTCTTTCACCTCACCTGCGAAGAACGTCGGGATGTAGTAGCCGTAGAAGATCCAGAAGCCCATGATCAGCCCGGCGATCGCGGTGTTGCCGAAGGTCTTGTCGAGCGTCATTCCGGCGCTCTGAGCGGCGGGGATCACCTGATCGTAGGGCATGGCCGGCACGTACTGGTTCCAGCCCGACTGGAAGCTCGACCCACTGCCGCTTGCGAAGGCAAACAGGATCACCGCCCAGGCGACGAGGCCCAGGACCAAGCCGATCCCCATCATCCGAACGACGGTGCGCGTCCGGTAGAACAGGCTGATCAGGGTGATCAGCACGCCCGCCGTCCCGAACACGAGGATGCCTGCCTGGCTCGTCGAGAACGAGGCCAGGTCCGTCGCCCACGACTGGCTATACAGGATACCGGTCGCGCGCAGGAACGCCGGCAGCGCGACGGTCGGGATCCAGCTTATCAGGCTGCCGGCGACCAGACCGCTGAACAGGACCAGGGCAAAGCTGGCCGGGAAGGCCAGCCATGGACTGAGTGTCCGGCTGGCCAGGGTGTAGTCGGCTCCCGCCCGGGGCGCGGCCGCCCCGATCTGGCTGAACGTGTAGGCGTGCATCGCGCACAGGACCGCCGCCAGAGTCAGGACCACCAGGATGTCGGCGCCGGGCCACAGCCCGGGCACCGAGTAGAAGGTCAGGATCCCGGACGACGACAGGCTGATGCAGGCGACGCCGAACCCGATCGCTCCCCCGATCCCGATCGTTCGGATCAGCCCCGAGGTCTTCCGGACGAACAACCTCGGGGGTTGAGACGCATTGGCTGTCACGGTCTACCTCCTTGTGAAAGCGTTTCTCCCCGACTCCCCCTCCGCAACCATCGTTCGCTCGACCGAACGTCACCTCCTCGCCGCTGGGCGGGTCACAGCGTGAGCTCGGCCACGAACCGGCTCCGGTCGCCGCGGTAGACGTCTCGCGCATGCTCGACCGGCCGACCGCGCGCGTCCCAGGCCGTGCGCTCGACGAGCATGAGCGGGCTGCCGACGGGCAGGTCGAGGAGGGCCGACTCGGCCGAGCCAGCGATGATGGGCTCCATCCACTGGCGCGCGCGGACCGGACGAGCACCATAGTGGTGGTCCATGAGCCGGTAGATCGATGAGCCCGCGAGGTCCAGGTCGAGCAGCCCCGGCACGATCCGGGCAGGGAAGAACGAGGTCTCCAGGACCACTGGCGCGCCGCTCGCCGACCGAACCCGAACGATCGCGTAGAGCGGCTCGCCGAT
>JBBECJ010000062.1:0-351 GCA_040881885.1 Thermomicrobiales bacterium
GACTTCACCGCCGATGTAGACGCGGATGATGTTGGGATCATCGATCGGTTGCACCTGAAGCACGATCGTTTCGCCGCGCGCGCCGCGCCAGATCAACGCGATCGCAAAGATGAGCACGCCAACTAGCGAACCGCTCAGAATCGCGGCCCAGACTCTGCCCCCGAACACCGAGCGTAAACCCTTCACGTCGCGTCTCCTGTGTAGTTGGTGAACCTGGTCGATTCTAACCCGTATACTCAGGATTGGAAGGCCCGCGCGAGGCGCGTTTGGCCGTTTTGTTGTTGCCTGCGGCCTCAGGGCCACGAAAGCGAGTTCGCGTTGTCGCTTGCCCACCTTGGACCACTGCTCGCG
>JBBECJ010000062.1:361-7197 GCA_040881885.1 Thermomicrobiales bacterium
GTCCGTGCCCGTTCCGCGCCATCGTTCGGCCCACGCGCGTCACCGATGGGCAACGCGCAACCTGCGGCCCGCCGAACGGCCGGTCGCGTTGGCGGCGCTCGCGTTGCGGTCGTCCGGTCCGGTACTGGTAGTCACTGCCCGCCAGGAAACCGCTGACGCGCTCTCAGCGGCCCTGACGGTGCTGTTGCCTGTTGGGAGCGAACCTCTCGCATGGAACGCAGCCGACCCGCTGCCGTACGAGCAATTGCCGCACGACCCGGCGTTATCGGCATCCCGATCGACGATTCTGGGACGTCTGGTCGACGGCCGATGGCAGCACTCGCCGGTGATCGTGACAACAGTTCGCGGGCTCATGACCTGCATCCGCGACCGCGAATCCTTTCAACGCGACATGGTGGAGTTGAACGTGGGCGAGCGGGTTGACGATGGCCGGCTCGTGCGCCGTCTCATCGCGGCTGGCTACCAGGCTGAGGCGCTCGTCGAGGGCCCAGGCACCCTGAGCCGACGCGGCGGAATCCTCGACATCTTTACCCCCGGCGCGTCCGACGCGATCCGGGTAGAGTTCTTCGGCGACGAGATCGACAGCATCCGGCGCTTCGATCCGGGCACACAGCGCTCGATCGAACGCATCACGTCCGCGACTGTGCTCCCACCGATTGAATTCGACCTGTCCGGTCGCCAGGAGGCTGTCGCTCGCCTGCGCGAACAGGGCACCAGCACGCTCCGCGATGAGGTACTCGACGAGTGGGAGCGGATGCTTGCCCATCTGGAAGCCGGAGAAGTCCCCGCCTCAGTTGATCTTCTCGCGACAGCATTTCCCAGTAACCACGCGACGCTACTCGACTACCTGCCGTCCGGGACGATGGTCGCCCGGATCGAGCCTGAGTCACAGTCACTCCAGGGTGGGCAAATAGAGCTTCAGGCCGAAGATGTGCGTCAGACGTTGGAACAGGCAGGCGAGATCCCGTTGGGGTTTGAGCGCCCATACTCACGTTGGTCCGAAGTTGAGGACGCGCTGGCCGGTTTCAATCAATGGGAAATCGGGGCCGGTGAGGATGCCAACGAGGCCATCGAACACGTTCCCGTCGGGGACGCGTTCCACTCCGTCCCTGCTTTTGGCGGTCAGATCGATGACCTGGCCCGCCACATCCGCGTGAAGACGAGCAGCGGTGGAAGAGTCGTGCTCGCGACCGACCAGAGTGAACGGTTGCGCGATCTGCTTGAAGAACGCGAGATCTACCCACGTGTGCTCAAGCGCGGCGGCTCAACTGGCGCTCCGCCTCCAGCCGGCGCCGTGGATGTCGTGCACGCGCCGCTCGCGGCCGGGTTCTCGCTTAATGGCGTTCAGCCGCTGATCGTGCTCTCCGACCTTGAGATATTCGGTCTGCGCAAGATCGCCCGCCCTTCCGCGCCACAGCAACGCCGGCGCAGCGCACCGGCCCGGCAATTCGTGCCGGGAGCGTACGTCGTCCATGTCGAGCATGGCGTCGGCGAATTCAAAGGGCTGGTCACACTCGCGCTGTCCGGCGCCGAACGTGAGTACCTCCAGGTTGATTACGCCGACGCGGACCGGCTCTACGTCCCTGTCGATCAGGCTGACCGGCTCATGCCGTACGAAAGCCCGGCCGGAACGCCGCGCATCACGCGCCTCTCCTCACCCGAGTGGTCGCGGATCAAGGCGCGCGTCCGCAAGGCCGTCCGCGAAATGGCGTTCGAGCTGATCCAGATCTATGCCGCCCGCGAAGTTGCCCAGGGACACGAGTTTCCGGTTGACGCAGCCTGGGACATCGAACTCACCGAGTCGTTCCCATTCCGCGAGACACTTGACCAGCAAAAGGCGATCGACGACGTCAAACGTGACATGGAGACGCCCCGGCCAATGGACCGGCTCGTCTGCGGAGATGTCGGCTACGGCAAAACCGAGGTGGCGCTGCGCGCGGCATTCAAGGCGGTAAACGACGGCATGCAGGTCGCCATTCTCGTGCCAACAACGATTCTTGCCTTGCAACACTACAACACGTTCCGCGAGCGACTGGCAGCCTTCCCGGTCAAGGTCGAGATGCTCTCGCGGCTGCGCACGAAGCAGGAACAGGCGCGGATCACCGAAGGGCTCGCCTCCGGCGCGGTTGACATCGTCGTTGGAACCCATCGCCTGTTGCAGAAGGACGTGAACTTCAAGAACCTCGGCTTGCTCGTTGTCGACGAGGAGCAGCGCTTTGGCGTCTCTCACAAAGAGCACATCAAGCGGGCGCGTACTGAGGTTGATGTGCTGACAATGACGGCGACACCTATTCCGCGCACACTGCACATGGCCCTCACTGGCGTCCGTGACCTGTCGCTGATCACGACCCCGCCGCAGGACCGCGTCCCGATCCGCACCTTCGTCACACCCTCGTCCGACGCGATCACTCGCGAGTCGATCCTGCGCGAGGTCGCGCGTGGCGGGCAGGTCTACGTCGTCCATAACCGCGTTCAGAGCATCTACCGGCTCTCCGACCATCTCAAACAGCTCGTGCCGGAAGCGACGTTCGCGGTCGCGCACGGTCAGATGGAGGAGCGCGAGCTTGAGCGGATCGTGCTCGCCTTTATCAGCCACCAGTTCGACGTTCTCATCTGCACGACCATCATTGAATCCGGCGTTGACATTCCGAACGCCAACACGATCATTCTCGACAACGCCCACGCGCTCGGGTTGACCCAGATGTACCAGTTGCGCGGGCGGGTTGGGCGTGGAAACCACCGCGCCTACGCCTACCTTCTCTATCCACCCAACACGCCGCTCTCCGCCGAGGCGCTGGAGCGGCTGGAAGCGATCCAGGAAGCGACCGAACTCGGGGCGGGCTTCCAGGTCGCGTTGCGCGACATGGAGATTCGCGGCGCCGGCAACATCCTCGGAGCCGAACAGTCGGGCCACATCGCCGCCGTCGGCTTCGACCTTTACACGCGCATGCTGGCCCACGCGGTCGAGGAGGTGCGCGCCGGGCATCCGATCGCCGAGCCTGAAGAGATTGCGCTCGACATCGCCGTTGAGGCCGGCATACCGGTCGACTACGTCACCGACGAGCAGGTACGGCTCGACACTTATCGCCGGATCGCCGCCGCCGCCAACGAGCGCACGTTGCGCGACCTCGATCTTGAGCTGGCCGATCGCTTTGGCCCGGTTCCCGAAACAGCTCAGCGGTTGTTCGAGCTGGTTCGCCTGCGCCATCGCGCCAGCAGGTTGGGATTGGTCGGCATCGTCGAGCGCGATGGCGACATCGTCATCAGGCCAGTGATCGGCTCACGGCTTGACCAGCAGCAGCTCCGGCGGCAAGTCGGTCCTGGCGTGCGCGTCACGCCCAATCAGGTGCGCTTGCATGTGCCGGAACTGCGCGTTGACCGTTGGGTAGCGATTCACTCCGTCCTGGACGCCGTTGCGGCGCGCAGGGCAAGCAGCGCGGCTCAGGACGAGGACGACCAGGATTCGTCGTCGACCGACGCTTCAAGCTCGGTAATGATGGAGCGCGCGCGCTCGGCCTGATCCTCGCGGGCGAGGACGAAGTGCTCCATCAGCGCGCTCGAACCGAAGGAAAACCCCGCCCCGCCCGGCTTCAGCGCGACGATGATCCCTTCGTCCTCGAGCACCTGGCGCCACATCTCAGCCGTGATCTCGTTCGGCGCGACCGCGATCTCGACGACACGTCCACTACCAGCCGGTAACTTGTCGTTCATGATTCCCTCAGATGCACGACTGTGACACCGTCGCCGCCCTCATTCGGGGCTGGTGTTTCCCACCGTTCGACAAGCGGATGATGCGCGACGACCTGCCGGACAACCTCACGCAACGCCCCAGTGCCCTTGCCGTGGACAATCCGCACATATGGTAGCCGCGAAAGGTAGGCGTCATTCAAGTAGTCGTCAACGAGCTCATCGACGCCCGCCGCTCGCTGCCCGCGCAGGTGAAGTTCCATGTCTACGTCCCTGCGCGGCGCCGGCGTGACGTAGCGTGTCTGCGCCGCCTTGCGAGGACCGCCGATCCGTTTCAACATCGCAACCGGCTGGCGAACCTTGAACGAGCCCATCTGCAAGTCGGCTTCGTCGCCGTCGTCTGAGAAACCCAGCACTTCACCTTCACCACCCAACGACGTAATCTCGACGATGTCGCCTGTTCGGATCGTGGCGGTCTGTCCGATGGACGGCTTGCGCCGGCGCACGAACTGTCGAACCTCCTGCGCCGCCAGCTCAAGTTCCGCGCGCGATTCCTGGACGATCGGCTGCAACTGCTCACGCGGCAGACGCTCCGGTGTCTCACGAACCCGACGCAGCGCCTGACGCGCCTCGGCCAGTTCTCGCTCAACTTCGACGATCGTGTCTTGACGCGCCGATTGTCGGATCGCCTCGGCCTCGGCCAACTCCGCGCGCGCCGAGGCGCGTAGATGCTCCGCCTCCGCCTGAGCGCGCTCCGCGTCCCGCCGCGCAGCCTCGGCTTCTCCGCGCCGCTGTCGGATCTCTCCAAGCAGCGAATCGACGCGCTCGACATCCGGGCTGAGATACGAGCGCGCCCGGTCTATCACGTGATCCGGCATCCCCAGCCGGCTGGCGATCGCCAGCGCGTTGGACTGTCCTGGGACGCCGACGACCAGCCGGTAGGTCGGCGACAAGGTTGCCAGGTCAAACTCGACGCTGCCGTTCTCGGTCCCGGCTGTCGAATAGGCGTACGCCTTCAGCTCCGAATAGTGGGTGGTCGCGACCGCCAGGCATCTCTTCTCGAGCAGATCCTCGATCAACGAGCGCGCCAGCGCCGCTCCCTCTTCAGGGTCGGTTCCAGCGCCCATCTCATCCAGCAGCACCAGGCTCGCGCTGCTCACGTCGCGCAACATCGCAATCACCCGCACCATATGTGACGAGAACGTAGAAAGGCTCTGCTCGATGCTCTGCTCATCGCCAATGTCGGCGAAGATGCCATCGAAAACACACATCTCGCTGCCCTCGTCCGCGGGAATGAACAGGCCCGATTGCGTCATTAACGCCATCAGCCCCAGCGTCTTAAGCGCAACCGTCTTTCCGCCCGTGTTGGGGCCGGTGATGACCAGCACGCGAAATCCGGTTCCAAGCTCAAGGTCGATTGGAACAACCGTCTCCGGGTTGAGCAATGGATGGCGTGCCCGGCGCAGCGCGACACGCCGTCCGTACTCCGACGACTCGTCAACGATGACCGGTTGGGTAGCGCGGATGCTTGATGCGTAGCGCGCTTTCGCCATCGCCAGGTCGATCGCGGAAAGGGCGTCGAGCGTCCGCGTCAGCTTGTCTTCCTCGTCACCAACGTGGTTGGAGAGCGCCGTCAGTATGCGCTCGATCTCGTGGCGTTCGGCGGATTGCAGCTCGCGCCAGCGGTTGTTGAGCGCAACGAGCTCCATCGGTTCCAGGAACAGCGTCTGTCCACTTGCCGACGTGTCGTGAACAACGCCCGGCACCTGCCCGCGCCTGTCCGCGCGAACCGGGATCACGTAACGGCCGTCACGCTGCGTGACGATCGGATCCTGGATCGCCGCCGAATATTGTGAGCCGGTTATATAGCGGTTGACACGTTCAAGCAACCTCGCGTGGGCGCTTCGTAGCTCATTGCGAATCGTGCGCAGCTTGTCGCTGGCCGTATCGAGCACTTCGCCGCGATCGCTGATCGAACGCTGTAGTTCGGCTTCGAGGCCCGGTAGCTCAACGATGAAACCGACGAACTCGTCGATCGACCGAAAGCGTTCCGCCGCGCCGTCGATGCGCAGAAAGCTCCGCCGCGTCAGCCTGGACGCCACGATCGTGTCGCTGACTTCGAGAAGGTCGGTCGGCTGGAGCATTCCGCCGATCTTTGCCCGTTCGAGGTGGCGGCGGATATCTCGCGCGCCGCGGACGCCGAACGCGGGCTGTTCCTCGGCCAATGCGTACGCCTCGGCCGTCACGCCAAGCAGATAGCGGACGGTAGACTCGTCCGAACTGGCGCCCAGTTCAGCCGCGCGCTCAACCGCCAGCGAGAACTGGCAGTGGCGTTGCAGGCTTTCCCGAACACGATCGAATTCGAGCGTCGTCAGAATGTCGGTTGCCAAGCAAACCTTCCAGCAGGCTAGGTCACTGGCTGGGGAGGTGATTCGAGAATCGGCGGCAGGCCATTCGGGAACCACGGCTCGTACGCGACCAAAAGCGGCTCCTGCAGCTTAAGGAACACAGGCACAAGTTCAGAGCCGCGGATCTGCCTGCCTAGCGCTCCAAGATTCTCGCCACCGTTCACCACAGCCGACTGATTGAACGCGCCAAGAATAATGACGGCGACGGAGATCGTCATCGCGACCGCCAACGCCCCAACGACGAGCGCCAGCGACGCTCCACCGACATTATCCATGATCGCGAACCGTCCGCGCCGTAGCTCGACCGCTCGAATCGATTTCCCGATGCCCCAGAAGAACACGCCCGTCATGACGAGGAACAACAGCATGAATGCCATCAGATACCCGGTCGCGTCGCGCATGTCGCTGACGCGGCCAATGATCGCGTCACCAACGCTCTGATAAAACGCCGCCGCAATGAGCGTTGAAAAGTAAACAGCGAGGAATCCCGCCGCGACGCGGCCGACACCGCCGAAGAAACCGGCCATAATCAGCATCCCGAACGTGAAGATGATTGCGAAATCTAGGAAGTTCATGCCACACCTGTCGCATCGTGCGCGGTCGAAAAGACGCCAAGCGTTCGACTGCCTCTAGTGTAGGCGCCCGGAAGGCGCGAGCGAATAGCCCAAAAGCACCAGGGCTCGCGCGGCAGGGCGATTGCAAAGTCAGGCAGGGCGGGCTCCGATCAAGATGAGCGCGCGT
>JBBECJ010000063.1:0-7190 GCA_040881885.1 Thermomicrobiales bacterium
TCCCGCCCTTGCCGACACTGCGTCCGGCAAAGCCGCTGGTGGCGATGAGCGACGACGAGCTCTGGGGATCGTCGCACGCGTTGCGGCGCGAATTGAACCGCGTTCGTGCCGCTGTGCGGGTTGCGGGTGACAGATTGCTGGGAGCTTGAAGGCGTGACTGTCTGGCACGATTCCAGCTTGTGACAACATCGAGCGGGCAAGGCTCGTGGTATACTCGGCGTGACCAGGGCGCGTAGCTCAGTTGGTTAGAGCGCACGGTTCACATCCGTGAAGTCACTGGTTCGAGTCCAGTCGTGCCCACCCAGGCGGCCACATATGTGGCCGTTTGTCGCATGCGTCGCAGTGCTCGCCTGGCGAGGATGCGGAGAGTGAGACGTTGATGGCAATCCAGGGTCGTATCCAACTGACACCAGACGGAAAGCGCGAGCTTGAGCGTGAGCGCGATCTGCTGCGCGACGTCAAGCGTCCCGAACAGCTCGCGCTGATCCAGGAGCTGAGCTCCGAGGGTGACGTATCCGACAACAGCGAGTACGAAGATGTGAAGGAAGAACTTGTCCTGATCGAGTCGCGGATTCGCGACATCGAGAATATCCTTCAGGACGCCGAGATCGTTGAACATGGCGATTCGGGCGGCGTTGTCGCGTTCGGATCGACGGTGACGATCGTGGACGGCGACCAGATCGAAGATGTCTGGACGATCGTCGGGCCGCAGGAAGCGAATCCACGGCTGGGGAAGATCTCCAATGTGTCTCCGGTCGGTTCGGCGTTGATCGGTAAACGAATCGGCGACAACGTCACGGTCAACACGCCGGGTGGTGAAACCGTCTTTACGATCAAGGATGTCAAATAGCGTCCGCCTGAGGGGTCATGCAGACTTATGCCGCGGGAGCCGGTGATGGCCCCGCGGCTTCCTGTTTCTGACGACTTGCCCAGACGGATGGAGACGCTCTAATGGACCTCAACGAGCAACAACAAGTCAGGCAGGAGAAGGTTCGTGCGATGCGGGCCGGAGGCGTCGAGCCGTATCCGCCGCGCTCAGAGCGCACGCATACGTCCGCTCAGGCGCTCGATCGCTACGCGTCGCTTGAGGAGCAATTGCCGGACGGACGCGACAGCCAGCCGGTGACGGTCGCCGGGCGCGTGGTCGCGTTTCGAGATATGGGCAAGTCCACGTTCGCGCATGTAGAAGACGGTCGTGGCCGGATACAGCTGTACTTTCGAGTCAACGTAACCGGCCCGGATTCGTACGAGGCGATGACACGGCGCGTCGATCTGGGCGACTTCGTTCAGGCGACCGGAATCCTGTTTCGGACGCGGACTGGCGAGGTGACGCTCGAGGTCAGCGACTGGACGATGCTGGCCAAGGCGGTAACGCCGCCTCCCGAGAAGTGGCATGGCCTGACCGATGTCGAGCAACGCTACCGGCAGCGCCACGCGGACCTGATGTCCAACCCAGAGGCGCGGGCGATCTTCGTGACGCGGGCGCGGATAATCAGCGGGCTGCGACGATACCTGGACGCCGAAGGGTTCCTTGAGGTGGAGACGCCGACGTTGCAGCCGATCTACGGCGGAGCAGCGGCGCGGCCGTTCACCACGCATCACAACGCGCTGGACCAGACGCTTTACCTGCGGATCGCTGACGAGCTGTATTTGAAGCGACTGATCGTCGGCGGCTTCGAGCGGGTGTACGAGATTTGCAAGGACTTTCGCAACGAGGGCGTTGATACGCGACATAATCCGGAGTTTACGCAGCTTGAGTTCTACATGGCGTACGCGGATTACCGTGATGTCATGGAACTGTCTGAGCGGATGCTGGCGACGGTGACGCAGGAGGCGCTTGGGACGACGACGATCGTTTGGGAGGGCCAGGAGATCGACATGAGCCCGCCGTGGCGGCGGCTGTCGATGGCCGAGGCGGTGTTTGAGGCGACGGGGATCGACTACGAGAAGGTGCGCGACCAGCAGGAACTGTACCGGCTTGCGAAGGATGCCGGGGCGGATGTCGAGACGACGACGGTCTGGCCGCGGATCGTCGATGAGTTGATGAAGACGTTTGTCCGGTCGAAGCTGATCCAGCCGACTTTCCTGATCGACTACCCAGTTGAGTTGTCTCCGCTGGCGAAGCGTAGCCCCGAACTGTTCGGAACGGTCGAGCGGTTTCAGGTGATGATTGGCGGCGTCGAGCTGGGGAACGCATATTCGGAACTCAACGACCCGATGGACCAGCTTGCGCGGTTCGAGGAGCAGGCGAAGGATAGGTCAGCCGGCGACGAGGACGCGATGCCGATTGACGAGGACTACGTCCAGGCGTTGATGTACGGGATGCCGCCGACGGGTGGGTTCGGGATGGGCATCGATCGATTTACGATGCTGCTGACCAATCAGCAATCAATCCGCGAGGTGATTCTGTTCCCGGCGATGCGGACGAGACAGGGGAGCGGGGCGTCTGAGATAGAGTAGCGACGCGTTCTCCTTTGCGCAGGGGCGAAGAAGGAGTACGTGATTACTCAAGCAGGCCGGCGGCGACTGCGGCGACGCGGATGTCGGCGACGAGTTGGGCGCGGACGGCGGCCTGGGCACCGGGGTTGATGGTTGCGAGGCGCATGACGTAGGCGGGCTGGATGGTCGCGACCGCCAGGCGGCCGTCGGGGAGCGGGATGACCGTTCCGTGTTGCTCCTGGAGCCGGAAGTCGGCGCCGATGATGTGGCGAGCGGCCGGAGCGCCGATCGCGAGGATGACGGACGGGTTGACGTAGCGCAGCTCGAGGTCGAGCCAGGTTCGGCAGGCGCTGATTTCGCCGGCTCTGGCGGGTCGGTTCTCCATCCGGCCATTCTTGAGCGCGCCGTCGAAGCAGCGAACGAGGTTCGTGATCCAGAGGTCGCGGCGGTGGAGGCCGACCTCATCGAGGACTTTGTCGAGCAGTTTGCCGGCGGGGCCGGTGAAGGGTTTGCCGGTGCTGTTGTCGGTCGGGCTTGGCGCTTCGCCGACCAGGAACAGGGCGGCATCGGGGTTGCCGAGGCCAAAAACCACCTGATCTCGGCTGCCGGAGCGAGCGCAGGCGCGGCACTCTTCGACCGCCTGCCGCGCGGATTCAAGCGTCGGATACAACGGTAGTTCGAGCATGCCGGCTCCTCCGTGGGCGTTGGTCTCCGCGAACGAGAATCGAGTCTGTGAAATCCTCAACGAACTCCAATGCCCTATGCTATACTCGCCAGCGAACTCGCCGGACCGAGCCAACCGGGGTGGCGTCGGACGGAAAAAGCGTACCCGACCCGTTACATTCGGCCAATCGGCGTTCCGCACTTCTTCCTGACACAACCGGCCCGCCGGAATCGGGTACTATACGACGGCGGCGTGGCGACGACCACGGACATCATCCTTCCATGCGCCTGCTGAACGCGCGCATCTCGGACAGGCCTGAGGGGTTGTCGCCGGCAGGGGGCGACGAGAGACGAGGGGGACGATGCGACGAGAGCAGACGATTGCCGATCGAGTCACAAGCAGCGCCTTGTGGCGGTCGATCGTCCGGCATGGCTACCCTGACACGCAGCGCAATCAGGCGCTGATCGTCGCTTCCAACGTCTTCCTGCACCTGCATCCAGTCAAGATCAAGCGCTATGCGACGAAGGTGACCTACACCTTCTGCCTCGGCGGCTTGTCGTTCTTCATGTTCCTGATCCTGACGATGACCGGCGTCCTGCTGATGTTCTACTACGTGCCGGCCACCGATCAGGCCTACCGCAACATGCAGGACATCGAGGCGTCCGTCACGTTCGGTCAATTGATGCGCAACATGCACCGTTACGCTGCGCACGGAATGGTGATTTCCGTCTTCCTGCATATGTGCCGCGTGTTCTACACGGGCTCGTACAAACCTCCGCGTGAGTTCAACTGGGTCGTGGGCGTCATCCTGCTGTTCCTGACGTTCCTGTTGTCGTTTACCGGCTACCTGCTGCCGTGGGACCAGCTCGCGTTCTGGGCGATCACGGTCGGCACGACGATGGCGGAGGCGGCGCCGTTGATTGGCCCGAAGGTGCGCTTCCTGCTGGTGGGCGACATCGAGATCGGGCAAGCCACGTTGATCCGGTTCTACACCCTGCATGTGATCTTCCTGCCGCTGGCGGCGGCGTTGATGATGGCCGTCCACTTCTGGCGCATTCGCAAGGACGGCGGAATCTCCGGGCCACTCTAAGGCGCCGGCCATCTCGAAACAGTGATTCGGGGCGAAAGAGGGTAGACCAGTGGCAGAGGCAGTACGGCGACCGGGCGGAGTCGCCCAGCCAGGTAGCATCAGCGACGAGAAGCGGCAGCGCCTGTTGGAGCTGGTGCGCGGGCGGACGGCGGCGCGGCCGACAGACCTTGCCGAAGACGAGGTGATGGTCTGGCCGACGCTGGTCGTCGTTGAGGCGCTCAGCGCCGTCATCTTCATGTTCCTCCTGCTGGTCGCGTCGATCCTGATTAACCCGCCGCTGGTCGAGGTTGCCAACTCGACGGTGACGCCGAACCCGTCGAAGGCGCCATGGTACTTCCTGAACCTGCAGGAGCTGCTGCTGCATATGCACCCAGCTTTGGCGGGTGTGATCGTGCCGACGGCGGCGCTTGTGCTCATCGCGGCGATTCCGTACGTCGATCGATCGCCGCTCGGAGTCGGCATTCTGTTCACGTCCGATAAGGGCAAGGCGATCACGGTCTTCTCGATGATCTTCACGACGTTCTGGTTGATCGCGCTGATCGTTTTCGATCAGTACGTCGGTGTGACAAAGAGCTTGTCAGGTGAAGTCGATCCGCTGATCTACGAGCAGATGATTCCGGTCGCGATAATGGTTGGTCTCTCGGTGGTGCTCGTCGGCATCGTGCAGCTACGGTTCAAGCCGACCCGCCGCGAATGGATCATGGCGTTGTTCACCGGGTTTGTGACATCGTATTTCGTCCTGACGATCGTCGGCACGTTCTTCCGCGGCTATGGCATGGAACTGCAACTGTACTGGCCGTGGACCAACCTGCACGACGCTCCGCACTAGGATTCGATCGGCCAACGATGGCCGGCGCGGGCAGGACCCGCGTCTACTGAGATTGAGGGAGCTAAATGTTCGCCCTGGCACGAACGCTAGTGGGATTACTACTGGCGTCGACTATCAGCAGGCTCGTCATCGTCCTGAGCCGCTTCCACCAATTGACGCCGCAGCGGCTGGTTTCGCGGCGAGCGTTCCTTCGAAACGCGGTGTTGGGATCGGTCGGGGTGTCACTAACGGGCATCACGGTCGGATCTGTCGTGTTCGCCTGGAACAACAAGACCGGCGCGTTCGGTGGTGAGATCCCGGTTCCGCTCGATCTGGTCCCGCCGGTCGGGGAGGCGCCGTATCGCAATCAGGGCGGAAAGTTCTACATCATCAACAACGAGGACGGCGCGTTGGCGATCTACTGGAAGTGTGTCCACCTGGGTTGCACCGTTCCGTGGAACGAGGAGGAGGACGCGTTTCACTGCCCGTGTCACGGATCAATCTACAATCGCCAAGGGGAGCGAATTGCCGGCCCCGCACCGCGTCCGCTTGATCTGTTCCCGATGACGATTGATGGCAGCAATGTGATCGTCAACACGGATCCAGAAGGCGCGATCGTGCGCAATTCATATGATCCGTCTCAGGCGACGAAACTGACGTAGACGACACGCGCATGGACCGAGGGTCCAATAGAATTGTGGAATCAACAGGTGGCAGGCCTGCCAGATTCCGATGCTCCGGAGACTGATTCGCCGGAGGCTAACGGGCCGTAGGTTGGTAGTAAGAGACGAGGGCGAGTGGGAGCGTCGCAGAAGTTAGCGACCGTAGTCGCAATCGGACTGGTGGTTGTCGCGACATTCTCTGTCGTCTATCTGTTCAACGAGCCAAACCGGCGCGAGACGGCGGCCGAGGACAAGTTGGACGAGTCGGCGATGCGAGGCGTTGAACACTACGTCGCGAACTGCCTGGCCTGTCATGGCGAGGATGGCATGGCAACCGGCCGCCAGGGCATCCCGCTGAACACCGATCAGAACCAGGTCGAAGGCGCGCTCTGGGAACTGCGGGAGCCGATTATTCGCAAAACGATCGAGCGTGGCCGGGGGGCGGTCATGCCAGCCTGGGCCATTTCCGAAGACGGCCCGTTGAATGATGAGCAGATCACGGATCTGGTGAACCTGATCCACCTCGGCTACTGGGATCAGGTCTACGAAGAAGCGCTGGCTGCGAACGGTGGCCAGATTCCGACACCGCCGCCGCTTCCGACGCCGTCGGGCGACGCTCCGGACGATCCCGACGCAGCCGCGGGCCAGCAGCTCGCAGCCGCCAAGGGATGTGCGGGATGTCACACTATTGACGGAAGCGACGGAACCGGCCCGACCTGGCAGGGGCTGTTCGGGAGCGAGGTGTCGCTGGAGGATGGCTCGACGGTGACTGCTGACGAAGCGTACATCACCGAGTCGATACTCGATCCGGGCGCGAAACTGCATGAGGGTTTCGGCCCGATCATGCCGTCATTCGCGGAGCAACTTAGCGAGGACGAAATCAACCAGATCATTGCATACATCGAGACGTTGGCGGAGTAAACGGCAATCACTCCGACGGAGAGGATCTTCGGGATGTTTTATCGCGCGACCGAGGCGGTGGAGTTGATTCTGGTATTTCCGCTGATGATCATCGGGATTCTGTTAACTCACCTCGTCCAGCGATGGGCGGACAAGAGCGCCGGCGAGGAATAACGGCATAGTGATGACACGGAAGGCGGGGCCGGAGGTCCGGCCCCGCTGTTGCGCGTCTGCCCAGTGGACCGTTCATTGCCGGAGCGCGTGGGCGTGTGGCAGAGCGAGGCTGCTGTCGTCACCCCTGCGCGAATGGATTTGAAGGTCTTTGTGGGGATGCCGTCCGATGACGCAAGCGTCAGCCATGGGCGGTGAGCCAGGCGCGCCAGATGAGGCCAACGGCGGCGGCGGCGGCGATGCCGAGGACGAGTGGTTCGCGACGCGCTGACCCGCGCGCGGCGAAGACGTAACCGGCGCCTGTGAATACCATCAAGCTGATGCCATACAGGTAGTGGAAGCTGTTGGCGGGGCGGTAGTCATCCAGATAGAGAATCAGACCGACGACTGCCTGGGCGACTGAAACACCGATTGTCAGGACGTAGGTCGAGCGGAAGGCTCCGTCGACCGGCCGGC
>JBBECJ010000064.1:0-7179 GCA_040881885.1 Thermomicrobiales bacterium
GTGGCAGTGGCGAAATCGGTTGATTCTCACGACTTTGCAATCGCCCTGGTCTGTGACAGGTTCGAGCGTTGAATTGCGCTCGGGCATGTCATGATCTAACTATTTCTGTTTGCCGAACGCCGATGGCTCTGGAGGATGTCCTGAGTGCCTCTCCCGCCAGCGGCGTTCGTGCGTCCAGCGATCCGGCGCTAGTCCTCGAACGACCATTCGTGCCCGGTCGCCGTAACCGCTCGCGGTGACATTTCTGCGCGCATCCCGCCGATGTCGCTCGCGCCCGTGCCGGCACGGAGGGAACCCCTGGTTCCGGCTACGTTACTCCCCGTGCTGGTCACGCCACCACTGGGCGACATGGTCGGCGCGGGCGATCCAGATGTCTCCGGCTTCGATGGCGTAGTCGAGCAGGCTGGCCAGAGCGCGGGATGGGCCGGGCCGGCCGCTGACCCAGGGGTGCAGCGTCAGGCACATCAGCTTGCCCTCGTCGCGCAGGACATCCAGGTCGTCGCGCCAGAACTCGGCCGCGTGACGTGGGCTGACGGTCCAGTCGACGAAGTAGGTGTAATCGTCGTAGAAGCGCGACGGCGGAAGCTGGACGAGCGGCGTCCCGTCCGGATCGGGACGCTCGACCCACGGCAGGTCGCTGCGCGCCTTGTCCATCTGCCAGAGCAGGCCAAGCCGCTGCATGACCCGGCTCGTCTCGTCGTTGTAGCGCCAGGCCGGCGTCTTGTGTCCGAGCGGGCGGACGCCGGTGACACGCTCGATCGCGTCGATCGTCTTTCCCACGTCGTGAACTTGCTCATCGAACGACATCGGCGTGTAGTAGCGATGATCCCAGGAGTGGATCGAACTCTCGTGACCTTCCGCCTGGGCGCGCTCGACCGCGTCGGGCCGGTCCTCGACGCAGCGGCCAACCCAGCAGAATGTGGCGGGTGTCTCGCGGTCGGCCAGCACGTCCAGCAATCGCCAGACGCCGGTTTCCAGATCGTACTCGGTCTGCGAGCGCCAGTAGAAATCGTCAGCCCCACGATGGTTCGCCTCGCCGTACGTCCCATCAACGTCGATGCTCACGATCAGCGCTGACCGATGACCAGCCGGCCAGCGGGTCGTGCTTGCCCGCGCCGGCCGTAACTCGGTGATGTTGCCAAGGTCTGTCATTCAACGATCTTCCAGAATGAGTCCTTGCGGCGTACCTTGCCGCCGGCGAAGGTCCACAAGTCGCAGCCACGCACCTCAATCCGCTCGCCGGCCGTCGAAGTGCCAGTCAGCGTCCACTCAGAAACCCCGCGATTGCCGGCGACCCAGTGGAGATCATCGCCGTAATGGACATCGGGGATGCCCGTGAAACGCGCAGCGAGTCCCTGACGGACGGCGTCCCGGCCTTCAAAGCGCCGTCCCCAGGGATCAGTGCCGCGCGGCGTCTCGAGGACGCAATCGTCGACGAAATACTGCATGATGGCGTCCAGATCGTGACGATTGAACTCGTCGCAGATCGTCTCGAGTGTCTCGACCGTGGCCGCCTCGGTTGCGCGCATGCCCTGTTCTCCCCAATCGCTTTCGATGCCCCACCACTTCCAGACCGCGGCCAAATGCTGATAGCCGACAGATGACGGCTATCAGCTACTCCTCCTCCCCCGACGACCAGGCGGTCAGCTCTTCGGTGAATGCGACGAAGTTGCGCAGGCCGGAGTCGATGATGGCGTTGCCATACTCGACCGTCGAGCGGCGCGCGTCGCCGAGACAGCCGTTGCGCGTGTACTGGTCGAAGCGATACGGGACGCTGACGCCGTAGGCCTGTAGCGTCGTCCGAAACTCGTAGGTCAGGTCAGTCATATCGCCCTGGGCCAGCGCGTCGGTCTTGACGACAGATGGAATCAGCGCCTTGGCGACCGAAGTCTCCATCTCGCAGGCGTGGCCGGTGATGCCGGTCATGCCGTGCTTCTCAGCCAGCCCCTTGTCGGCAAAGCCAAAGTAGCTCGCGGCGCCGATGAAGGCCGGGTTGACCTCCTCCTGAATCCTGACGGTCGCGACGTTCATGGCCGGGATGTTGCCGCCGTGGCCATTCACAATCAGGAAGCGGTCGAAGCCGTGCGCATGCAGTGACGAGACGACCTCGGTCAAGACCTGGATGAACGTCTCCTGCGTCAGCGTGATCGTGCCTGGGAAATTCATGTGGTGAAACGATACGCCCCACGGCATGGCCGGCGCGACCATCAGCCGCGGGTACGCCAGCTCGGACGCCCGGCGGCAGAACTCGTGCGCGGCGCTGATGTCCATCGATAGGGACAGGTTCGGACCGTGCTGCTCATTCGAGCCGACCGGTATCAGGACAACCTCGACCTGCTCGCGAATTGCTTCGACCTCCGGCCACGAGAGGTTGGCCAGGACCAGATCACGCGTGTCACTGGGTGCTACGCTCATGGGAGCTTCCTTTCAACGGATGGTCTTCGCGACGATTGACGGGCGCATGCTACCCGATTGCGCAGAATTCCGTCCCATCCACGGGGTGGGAGCAGGCATCCTGTGGTGGGCTGCGACATGGAAACGCATCACGACACAAACTGTGATATACTCTGTATCAACGGATAGCGCGGGGTCGCCGCGCGATAGTACGCCAATGTTCCCCTTTCAGTAACACGCGCAGCGCGGGGGTCGTCGAGCCGTACTAGCCGGCCTTCGGTTCCCTTGTCTTACTTTGCCTGCCGCTGCGCCTGAGGTATGCCCAATTGACTGCAACACTGAATCACGACGCGGTTGCCGCGTCGTTCACTGAATTGCGCCTGCGCCCGACAACGATGTCGGCGCTGGGTAGCATGAACATCACCGACCCGACACCGATCCAGGCCCAGGCGCTGCCTGCCCTGCTGGCCGGCCGCGACGTTATCGGCCAGGCCAGGACCGGCTCCGGCAAAACGCTCGCGTTTGCGATCCCGGCTGTCGAGCTGGTTGACCCGACGCAGCGCGCCGTCCAGGTGCTGGTGCTGACGCCAACCCGCGAACTGGCCGTCCAGGTCGGCGGGGTCTTCGACCTTGTCGCCAACGGACGCGGCGTCAAGACCGTCCTCATCTTTGGTGGACGGACGCCGGGGCCGCAGATCGCGGCCCTGCGCCAGGGCGCGCACATCGTGGTTGGCACGCCAGGCCGGGTACTCGACCTGCTCAGTCAGGGCGCGCTCGACCTGCGCAACGTGCGCTTCCTCGTCCTCGATGAGGCCGACGAGATGCTCGACCGCGGCTTCGCGCCGGATGTCGAGCGCATCTTGAGCCGGACACCGCGCGAGCGGCAGACGGCGCTCTTCTCGGCGACCGTGCCGGAATGGGTGTCGGAGACGTCCCATAAGCATCTGCGCAATCCAGTGAGCGTCAAGGTTGACCCGCGTCCGGAGGACAGCGCGCCAATCGAGCACACGGCCTACGAGCTGAACGGCGTCGACAAGCAGGACGCCCTCCGCGACCTGCTCGACAACCGCCCGGACGGCTCGACGATCGTCTTCGGCCGCACCAAGCATGGCGTCAAGAAGCTGGAGCGCATCCTGCTTCGCGACGGCTACCCGGTCGGCGCGCTGCAGGGGAACCTCTCGCAGAACGCCCGTGACCGTGTCATGGAGGACTTCCGCTCCGGCGCTGTCCAGATCCTGCTGGCGACCAACGTCGCCGCCCGTGGGCTGGACATCACGTCGGTCGCGCTGGTCATCAACGTCGATCTGCCGGAATCGCCCGAACTGTTGACCCACCGCGTCGGCCGGACCGGGCGGATGGGCCGCAAGGGCCAGGCGATCACGTTGCTCGGCCCGGAAGACGGAGCCAAGTGGAAGCAACTCGAGCGCGGCCTCGGCAAGCGCATCCCGCGCCTTCCATGGCCCGGCGCTCTGGCCGCCATTGATCGCAGTCCGGCCGGCTTCGAGCCGCTGACGGCGGCTCCGCGTCCAGCGCCACGGCCGGCGCCGACTCGCCCGGCCGCGTCGCGCAATGATGTTGGGCCATCTGCCGCGCCGTCACGCCAGCCGCGCCAGTCGCGCGCCCCACGCCAGCAGCCTGCACAGGCGCCGCAGTCCACGTCTGGGTTCCAGGTGCGTGACTTCCGCCCGTCCGCCGAGCAGGTGAAGGACTACTTCTCCAACCCTGTCCCGCAGGCTCCGGGCCGCGACCAGCGCTCGCGCTTCAGCCAGCCAGCCAGTCGCGGCCAGTACGGGCGACACCAGATCGTCTGTAGCGGTTGCGGCCAGCAGGCCGAGGTGCCGTTCCAGCCGGACCCATCCCGCCCCGTCTACTGCTCGGCATGCTTCACACCGAAGCGAACTGAACGGCGATAACGGCCCTCACCCCCCCAACCCCCCTCTCCCAATCCTGGCAGAGGGGGGTTTTGCGTTGGAGGAGCAACGCTGTCGTCCTGCTCCCCCCTTCTCCCAGGATTGGGCCGGGTACTCTCTGGGTGGCGGTGAGAGGGTTAAGGGCCGTCCGTTGGGGTGAGATCTGACGTCACCTCATAGCGCCGCCGGTGCCGGATATGCCGGTCGCGCAGCAGGCGCGCCGTGTCGAGCGCCCGGACGCGCTTTGGTGACGGATCGGGATAGTCGGAGAATCGGATCGTGACCGGCAGGAAGCGCCCGAGATCGCCGCGCCGGATCGCGTCGGCAATCTGGTCGTTGTCGTTCACCCCCGGCTCATCCGGAATCGTCACATCCGGCGGCATCACCCCCGGCTCCCCCTCCAACCAGATATAGAGCGTCCCGCCGACTGTCTCCTGATCTTCATCCCGCATCCCCCATCCCCCATCCCCCATCCCTCCGCAAGACCTCGGCGCGATTCGTGCTAGGATACTCATTGGCCGGTTGCGGCAGCCGGGTGGTCACAAATCGTGCCGTGGGAGTGAGCGGACAGGGACTACCACACCCTGACAGGGTATCAACAGTCGAGACGCTTCGCCGGGCGCGCCAGGCCGATTGTCGGCAATCCAGGGTACGCGCGGAAAGCGCCGATCCGGGGGACGAGAGGACGACGTCCATGGCAGCACCGATCACAGCGACGCCCGGCCTTGAAGGCATTGTCGTCGCGCAGACCCAACTCAGCTCGGTCGATGGCGCCGAGGGAATCCTGACTTACCGTGGCTACAACATCCACGACCTCGCCGAACACACCTCCTTCGAAGAGATCATGCACCTGCTCTGGTACGGCGACCTGCCGACCCAGGCCCAGCTCGATCGACTGACCGAGCACCTGCGCCGGCATCGGAACCTCTCCGAGAGCGTCAGCAACACGATCCACGCCCTGCCAACCACCGGCGCGCCGATCGATTCACTCAAAGCCGGCGTGACGGCGCTCGGCATGGAAGATCCCGATCAGGACAACCTCGAGCACGACGCGCTGCTGGAGAAGGCGATCCGCCTGACGGCCGCGATGCCGACGATACTGGCGATGTACCAGCGGCTGCGGACCGGCAATGAACCGGTCGAGCCAGACGCCACGCTTGGCATGGCCGCCAACTTCCTCTACATGGTCAACGGCGAGAAGCCGACCGAGACCCAGAGCAAAGCCTTCGACCTCTACCTCGTCCTGCTGGCCGAGCACTCGATGAACGCCTCGACATTCACCGCTCGCTCGACCGTCTCCTCGACCTCCGACCTCTACTCCGCCGTCACGGCCGCGCTCGGCAGCTTGAAGGGCATCGCCCACGGCGGCGCGAACATGATGGCGATGAACATGCTGCTCGACATCGGCCATCCCGGTGAGATCGATGATTATGTCGATGAATCGCTGCGCATCAACCGCCGTCTGATGGGCTTGGGGCATCGGATCTATAAGACGCGTGACCCACGCGTGGACCATCTGATGAAATGGTCGGAGAAGGTCGCCAACGAGATCGGCGACGACAAGTGGTACCAGCTCGCGCACCAGATGGAGGAGCTGACCGCCCACCACCCGTATTTCTCGGAGCGTAAGCTCTACCCGAACGTCGAGTTCTACTCGGCCCCGCTGCTCTACAACCTCGGCTTCCCGCCGGACCTGATGCCCGGCGTCTTCGCCATCTCGCGTATCGTCGGCTGGAGCGCGAACGTCATGGAGCAATTGGAACACAACCGCCTGATCCGCCCAGGCGCCGAGTACATTGGCCCCGCGTCGCAGACGTTCGTCGCAATCGACAGACGCGGCTAGCTTCCGACTGATTACCTTCCTCCGGTAGAGGCGATACTGCGGGTTCGCCCCTACCGGGGAGGCCGCTGCATCGAAGGAGTCCCCTTGCAGGACCTCCTCTCCCATGTCCTCTGGATTGGCGGTCCTCCCGACTGTGGCAAGACAAGCGTCGCAAAGCTGATCGCCGACCGCCACGGCCTCCAAGAGTACTACTTCGACCGGCACGAGATTGCGCACTTCGCGCGGGCGACCGCCGAGGCACAGCCCGCGCTTTGGGCGGCCCACCCGGACCGGATAACAGTCGAGCAGCGCTGGCTCGGCAGCTCGCCCGACGTGATGGCGCGCGACACGATCGCCTCCTGGAGCGAGCGCTTCGAGATGGCGCTCGACGACCTGCTGGCGCTGCCAGACACACCCGGCATCGTCGCCGAGGGGTCGGGCTTCTTCCCGGAACTGGTCGCGCCGCTGATCGACGGCCCGCGCCGGGCGATCTGGCTCGTCCCGAGCGAACCCTTCAAGCTCGCCTCGGTCGCCCGGCGCCGCAAGCCCGGCAATCGCCACGACACCAGCGACCCCGAACGCGCCACCCACAACCTCACCCAACGCGACCTGCTGATGACCGCCCACATCCGCCGAACCGCCGCCGAGCACGGCCTGC
Organism: Thermomicrobiales bacterium; assembly: GCA_040881885.1. GTDB lineage: Bacteria > Chloroflexota > Chloroflexia > Thermomicrobiales > CFX8 > JBBECJ01. Next base: position 6,785 of record JBBECJ010000064.1, read on the forward strand.
AGGTCGTTGAGGTCGATGGTGCCGAGGGCGTCGACGCTGTCGTCTCGAGGATCGAGGAACACTTCGCGCTCGTGCTTCCTGCGTTATACATCGCTGTCAAAATAGCTCGAACTTGATGCTTGATGTCAGCATGACACACATTTGGCACATTGACACCGCTGTTGATGTTACGACTGTCACGGCCAGCGGCCCAGACTCCTCGTGTAACGGAATTGGAGGGTGCCATGGATACGTTTCAACGCCTGACCGCATCGTTGAAGGAAGCCGCACGCGAGCACTGGCTCCCACTGCTCATCATGGTCGCGCCGATCATGCTCGCTGTCGGCGTCTGGACATCGGAATCGTGGTGGTTCGCGCTCATTCTCGTGGTGCCTGTTGCTGCAGCGATCGTCGGC
>JBBECJ010000065.1:0-7160 GCA_040881885.1 Thermomicrobiales bacterium
ATGCGACGGATCGGCCGAGGAACGCGGGCCGGGATGGGGGGAAAGGTTACGTCCTCTGCAGGTCACCCTGCTGATAGCGCCACTTGAGAAATTCGAGCCGACGCCATTGCTTGGCGGTGTCGACGTACTCGATGAACGGGTATGCGCTCTTGAGCGCCGATAGCCGTTCCACCTGCTCGACCGTGAATCCGGCTTCGAGCAGGTCGTCTGCCGTCACTTCAATCGTCTGCGACGAGAGCGATACTGCAGTCATTGCGGTCGCTCCTCTTTCTTTCAGGACCAGCATCGGAGCCAGTCAACAGTCCGTTCGTTTCGGACACCACTCACTACCACGTACTGCGATGGGAGCGGCCCCGCGGATGGCTCCGCGCTCTCCCTTTGTCTCGGTATCTCTAATGCAAACACCTTGCCACGGGATGGCCTGCTCTCCGCTTGGGCCTTCGGAGGTGGCACGTCCACGATGTCAGACCGCAGCCACCTGATCATTAAGAATCCCGCCCCCGCCGTAGTGGTACGGACCGGGGCGAGATCGGAGTGTCAGGTCGAATGATCCGGTCGAACTAGCGTTCGGCTTCCACTTCGTCGATGCCGGCGACGAGTAACTGCTCGTCGCGGCCCGCGATCCGTTGGCGCTGATCGACCTTCGCCTGGCGGCGCTCGGTCTTCTTGCGGCGCGGAACGTCCTGGGCGCCTTCGAGCCGGCGCATAAAGCGCTCGACCTGACCGGCGGTGTCAACGATGCGCTGCTCACCAGTGTAGAACGGGTGGCACTTGTTGCACAGATCGACGCGTAGGGTCGGCTTGGTCGACCTGGTTTCCCAGGCGTTGCCGCAGGCACATGTAACCGACGCGGTTTGATAGTTAGGGTGAATGCCCTGCTTCATCGTAATGAATCTCCTGGTCCTGCCGCGCGATGGCGTTGCGCCTCGAGCGGCAAATCTGCTGGCACTAATCCACGACGGCGGCCAGCTCTTCGGCCTCAACCGGCGCGGCGACTTCCGCGGCGGCCACGTCGAACGGATAGACACTGACCTGCTTGCGGTCGCGTCGGATCTTCTCGAACTTCACGAGACCGTCTACCAATGAGAACAACGTGAAGTCGCGTCCCATTCCCACGTTGTTGCCGGGGTAGAACTTCGTGCCCTTCTGGCGGACGATGATCCCGCCGCCGCGAACCGCGTTGCCATCGTACAGCTTCACGCCGAGCCGCTTGGACTGACTGTCGCGGCCGTTGCGGGAGCTGCCGACGCCCTTTTTGTGTGCCATCCCTCAAACTCCTGTTCCATTGACCAGCGCGATCCGGGCGGCTAGGCCGTCCGGATCGTGTCGATCTTGATCCGCGTCAGCTCCTGGCGATGCCCCGTCTTGCGGCGGTAGCGCTTCTTCGGCTTAAACTTGAAAATGACAAGCTTCGGTCCGCGCAGGTGCTCGGTGATCGTCGCGACAACGGCGGCCCCCGTGACGACCGGCGCGCCGATCGTCACGCCGTCGTCTCCGGCGACCATCAGGACACGGCCAATCTCGACCTGCGCCCCAGCCTCGTCCGGGAGGCGTTCGACCTCGATCGTGTCTCCGGCAGCAACGCGATATTGCTTGCCGCCTGTTTCAATGACCGCGTACACCGTGTCCCCTCCCTGGCGATTCCGGCAATGCGTTGGGCCGGTGGTACCCGCGTTGAGTGCTCAACATGAAAACAGGTCAGCGCCGAGACGCGACCTGCCGGCCCATAAGTGTATCGTACCCCCGACTGTGCGTCAATTCAGTTTCACGCCTCGTCAGGTTGGTCGACGCTGGCGATCTCCCGCACTCATCATACCGTTCGTGATCGATTTCACAGATCGCTTGACAACTATTTGACGAGACTTCTACACTGATTATGAAGGCAGGTTTGCCCAGATTTCCACAGTAACGGCGACTCTCCGCGAGCAGCCACCCAGACCCGCGACTCAGGAAGTTGAATGGCCGCGACCGACCGGAGCCAGAGCAGGAACATGACCTCTACGATTGACCTCGCGCAGCCAGCGACGTTGCGAATCGGAACACGCGGCAGCCGGCTCGCGCTGATCCAGACCAATCGCGTGGTCGCCATCCTGCGCGAACGTCACCCCGAACTCTTCTGCGAGACTGTCGTCATCTCCACCCACGGTGACCGCGACAAGCAGACGCCCCTCTCACAGATCGGCGGTCAGGCTGTCTTTGCCAAGGAGCTTCAACAGGCCGTCCTGGACGGCGAGGTCGATTGTGGCGTCCACAGCGTCAAGGATCTGACCTCGACACAGCCGGACGGTCTGACGCTGGAGGCCATTCTGGACCGTGGCGACCCGCGCGATGTGCTGGTCTCGCGCCATCCGGGCGGACTAGCTGACTTGCCGGCTGGCGCGCGTGTCGGCACGAGCAGCCGGCGGCGGGTGGCGCAGTTGCGACTGGCGCGGCCGGATCTGGAGCCTGTCGAAATGCGTGGCAACGTCGACACGCGGCTGACGAAGGTGCTGGACAACCCGGACGGACCGTACGACGCAGCCATCCTGGCGTCGGCTGGCCTGGCGCGGCTCGGCTGGGAGGGGCGTGTCAGCGAATACCTAGATGTCGCGCTCTTTACGCCGGCCCCAGGGCAAGCCGCGCTCGGAATTGACTGCCGGACGGCCGACCGCGCGACGCGCCGGCTACTGGCGGATATCGCCGATCCGAACGCCACGGCCGAGGTCGAGGCGGAACGCGCCTTTTTGCGGACAATCGGTGGCGGCTGCCGTTCTCCGCTGGCTGCCTACGCGCAGGTGGAAGGTGAGATTCTGCGCATGTGGTGCATGTACGCCGACGAATCGATGGTCCGGATCGCGACCGCCGAGGACGAAGCCGATGTCGAGGATGGCGCCGCGCTCGGCGAGCGCCTCGCGCGGATGTTGCAGGAGCGGGTCGAGGCATGACTGCTCCGGCCTCGGTCGGCTCGCCGCTGGCGGGATGCCGGGTGCTCGTGACCCGCGCTCGCAAGCAGGCCGGTTCGTTGACCGAGCGGCTTGAGCAGCTTGGAGCAGCCGTCATCGAGTTGCCAACGATCGTGATCGTTCCGGCCGATCCCGCGCCGATGGATGAGGCGATTCGAAACCTGGCTGGCTATGACTGGATTGTCTTTACGAGCGTCAATGCGGTCGAGACGTTTGTCGGTCGGCTTGAAGTTGCTGATCCTGGACGTGGAGCATTGGCGCTGGCGAACACTCGGATTGGCGCGATTGGCAAATCGACCGCCGCGTGCCTTGACGATAGAGGTTATCAGGCTGAGTTCATTCCGGAACGATTCGTCGCCGCGTCAGTAGTCGAAGGCATGCGCGCGCGCGGCGTTTCCGGGAAGCGCGTGCTGTTGCCGACAGCCGATATCGCGGGCGAGACGCTGCCTGAAGGGTTGCGCGAAGCCGGCGCGATTGTCGATGTCGTCATTGCCTATCGAACCGAGATGCCGGATGATCTCGACTCGGACGACGTACGTGACATCCTCGAGAACGTCAATATCGTGACCTTTGCGTCGCCATCATCCGTTCGCAACGTGATAGCGCTGGCAGGAGGACGCGTTCCTGCGCTGCACGCCGTCTGCATTGGGCCGGTTACGGCGAACGCGGCAGTTGAGTCCGGACTTACGGTCGCCGGAGTCGCTAAGGAATTCACGATTCCGGGACTCATCCAGGCGATCGTAGGCCTTGTGGAACGTGAGAAGATGGAGGTTCCAAGTGGTGGCTGGGCATGATGAGCAGTGGCCTCCGTTTCGCAGGTACCGGCGGCTGCGCCAGAGCGAAGGGTTGCGTCGCTTTGCGCGCGAGACGGTATTGCTGCCGTCTGACTTCGTCTACCCATTGTTCGTGACCTTCGGCCACGGTGTGCGGCGCGAGGTTTCGTCGATGCCGGATGTCTTCCAGGTCTCGGTCGATCAGCTTCCGTATGAGGCCGAAGAGTTGCGCTCGCTCGGTGTCGGTTCGGTGCTGCTGTTTGGGATTCCGGAGCACAAGGACGGGTTGGCTTCGGACGCCTACAGCCCTACCGGCGTCATTCAGCAGGCGATCCGCGAGTTGAAGCGGGTCGATCCGGAGTTGGTGGTAATCGGCGATGTCTGCTGCTGCGAATACACCGACCACGGCCACTGCGGCATCCTGGACGGCGAGCTTGTCGACAACGACCGGACGCTGACGTTGCTGGCGCGGACGGCGCTGGCGCAGGCCGAGGCGGGCGTCGATATTGTCGCGCCGTCGGACATGATGGACGGCCGCGTGCTGGTCGTACGGCAGGCGCTGGATCAGGCGGGCTACGCCAATCTGCCAATCCTGTCCTACGCGGCCAAGTACGCGTCGGGCTTCTACGGCCCGTTTCGGGACGCCGCCGAATCAACCCCATCGTTCGGTGACCGGCGCAGCCACCAGATGGACCCCGCCAACGCGCGTGAGGCGCTAGCCGAGATCGCGACTGACTTGGCCGAGGGGGCTGACGCCGTCATTGTCAAGCCGGCCATGCCGTACCTGGACGTGATCGCCGCCGCCCGCGACCGGTTCGACGCGCCGGTAGCGGCCTACAACGTCAGCGGCGAGTACGCGATGGTCCGCGCGGCCGGACGCGCCGGCTGGATCGATGAGCGGCGGGTCACGTTGGAGATCCTGACCTCGATCCGGCGCGCTGGCGCGAACCAGATCATCACTTATCACGCCAAGGACGCCGCCTGCTGGCTGCGCGAGGACAACGGCTGGGCGACGGCGGCGGCGCCGAGGCCGGCGGCGTTGACCGCCCGAGGTTGATCGTCCAGCGCGACGGCGGACAAGTACAATCGGGGCGGAAACAGACGTACCTTCCGCGCCGATTAGCGCGCGGCAACAGGAGGATCGCGTGCAGTTCTACTTGAAACCATCCCGGACCGAGCCGGCGGCCGACATCGACGAGGCGACCGGCCGGCAGGTCATCACCCGGCTACGTCACGAGGGCCGCAAGCTGATCGAAGTCTTTGTGCTTGGGGCAGACGGCACGATCGACCGTTACCAGGAGCGGACGCGCCGCAGGCTCGGTTCCAACGCCGTCGCCTCGCGGACATGGCTCTTCGAAACAGAGCAAGGCGACGGCTGGGGCAACGGACGCTACATTCCCGAGCCTGCCGACGCGATCGGCGAGGCCGATCCGCCTCCAACGGCAGTCGTGCTCGTCCTGGCCGGCGGCGAGGGAGAGCCTGAAGCGACCGTCGAGCAATTGCGCAGCCTGCCGTCCGCCACCTAACGACAAAGGGGTAGCGTCCGTTCGAGCAGCTCACCCTCCGGCGTGGGCTGCTTTGTTTTATCCGTCAGCCTGGGAGTTGAAGGAGTGTAGCGTTGATGAGTAGCAGTTCGACTCGATCCCGCATCGACGAATTCCGCGAGCGCCGCCAGCGTCATAACGAACGCGTCTTCGAGATCGACCACCTCGGCATCAAGCGCTTCTTCAGGCTCGACAGCGCCGCCTACGAGCCTGGCGCGCTCGACCCGAAGACCAAGGAGCTGCTCGGACTGGTTGCCTCGGCTGTCCTGCGCTGCGACGACTGCGTCGACTACCACCTGGACCAGTGCGTCGACGCTGGCTGGACCGACGACGAACTGTACGACGCGCTCAACGTCGCGCTCGTCGTCGGCGGCAGCATCGTCATCCCGCACCTGCGCCACGCGGTCGAGTCGATCGATCTGATTCGGGCTGGCGTGATGAGCGATGAGTGATGACGCTACTCGGTGGCGCTGGCCGGTTCGCCGGCCTGCGCGGCAGGCAATTGCTCCTGCGAGGCTGATCGCGAGAAGTAGATGTAGAAGAGGCCCATCGCCAACGACATGAAGATGATGTAGGCCGCGAACGAGACGTTGTAGCCGTAGCGGACGATCGCATAACCAGCAATCAGGCTTGAGAACGACCAGCCCAGGTTCCAGGCCCCCGAGCGGAACGAGAAGACCGAAGCGCGCGCCCTGGCCGGAAGGACATCGGAGATATAGGTGCTGTCGATCGGCCAGGCCATGTTGATCGAGGTCGTTCGGACGATATGAGCCAGAATCGCGACCGGCAGGGCGGGCGTCGCCATCAGCAAAATGTAAATCGGCACGGGAGCGAGCCGGACGATGGCGGTGGCTTTCAGCGAACCGAGTCGATGCGCGACCCAGGGTGAGAACAACCCAACGAAGGCAGCCGTCAGTCCGGCGGCGGCGTAGATGATGCCGATCTGGCCGGCGCTTGCGCCGCGCGATTCCAGGAAGACGTTGTAGAACGGGAAGACCGCCCCGGCGCCGAGGCTCATCAACCCGCCGATCGCGATGAACACCATCATGTGCCGCCGGATCGTGCGTGGCGCCTGGGCGACGGCGCCGGTCGCCGGTAATCCACTGGCCTGCTCGTCTTCCGGCAGCGCCCGTTTGCGCTCATTGGACATCGCCATCAGCGGCAGGACCGCGAATCCGGCCAGCACGAGCCCCGCGATCAGCGTGTAGCGGTACGCTTCCGCGCTCGGGACTTCCAACCCGAAGATTCCACCGATTCCGCGAGCGCCGAACCCACCGATCAGGCTGCCGACCGTCATCGACAGCGAGTTGAGCGAGAAAGCGAGCGCCGCGACCCCATGCCGTTCGTGGCGGCCGGTGAGCTCGACGATGAACGGCATCGTTGGCACGAACAGGAAGGCGGTGCCGGCCCCTGAAAGTCCGGCCATGACCAGCAGCGCGAACTGATTTGTGATGATCGACGCCAGGACGGATGTCACGAGGAAGAAGACGAGGCCGGCCATGACCGTTCGCCAGACGCCGAAGCGGTTGACGAGGACGCCGATCGAGAGCGCGACTCCGGCCATCGAGAGCGTGCTGATCGACTGGAACTGTCCAATGAACGCTTCGTCGTAGCCGAGCTGGATCAAATAGAGGTTGAACAGCAGTTGGAAGACTCCGATGCCGACGTTGGAGAGCAGGTTGTAGAGCAGGAACAGCTTGATGTCGCGGCCATAGCCCCTGACACCGCGGAAATACGATTGCACGCCCCACCCGATCCACTGCCCCAACAACGACCGAGCGGATTATAGATGGGCGCCGTTCGTCGCGGCTGACTCGGTGGACTCTACGAGGCACTTGACCGAGCGTCGCGTCCCGATTCCGGTAGGGGCCGTGGCTCCGTCCCGGCCCACGCCGTGAGGC
>JBBECJ010000066.1:0-1260 GCA_040881885.1 Thermomicrobiales bacterium
CGTGCCGTGGATGGGCCCCTGATTGGGCGGGTGGGCCACGCGGACCAGGTAGGCGTCCAGCGCCGGTGTTGGGACCGTCGCGACGGCGCCTTCCAGCATCCCGATGATGAGGATGCCGGGGATCCACTGGACGACGCCGTAGCTGACGATCAGGATGGCCATCGTCAGGTTTCCGAACAGGATCTTCATCCAGCGTTTGCCGGTGTCGGCCAGCTGCCCGCCGATAGGGGTCAGCAGCAGGAAGGCGAGCGAAAACGTGCTGTAGGTGATGCCGATCACGAAGTCGCTGGCGCCGAGGTCGTCCAGGTAGATGCTCCAGATGCCGGTGAACATCCCTTCGAGGATGCGGCTGCCGAAGCCGAGCAGGAACGCGCCAATCAACGGACGCGTCAGCATCGCCGCGTAGGGGATGCGCGGCGCTCCGGCGTCCTGGCCGGCCGGCTTTGGCGCGCGCAGGTTGAAGACCGCCCAAACAGCCAGCAGGACGTTCGCGGTCGCCGCGATCAGGAAGACCGGGTTGCGACCGAGTGGACTGGCCAGGATGCCGCCGATCGGCGGCCCGAGCATCAGCCCGCCGCCGAAGGCCGCGAACAACCAGGCGTAGGCCTGTCCGCGCCGTTCCATCGGCGTCACGTCGGCGATCAGCGCTCGCAGCGCCGGCATGATCATCGCCAGCGCGACGCCCTGGACGACCCTCAGCGCGATGAAGGCCGGCGCCGAATCGGCCAGCACGAAACCGGCTGTCGCGACGCCCTCGACCGCGAAGCCGAGCGCGATCAGCGGCGTCCGCCCGACCCGGTCGGAGAGCGCGCCGAACGGCAGTTGCAGGAACATCTGCGCGATCAGGTAGCTGGCCGCCATGATCCCGATCACCCGCAGCGAGATGCCCCGGTCGCGCGCGATCAGTGTCAGGTAGGGGATCGTCAGCCCGAAGGCGGCGCCGGCGAAGCCCGCCAGCAGCATCACCCGGCCGAGCGCTTTGTCGCGGAAGATCGTCGGAAGCGGGAGTCGCATCACGTTATCCAGACAGCCGCACTACTTTCCGTCCATCAACGCGGGACGGCGCGCAAGCCTACCAGCCGTTCCCGTCCGGTGAAAGAGGCGGCTGTTGGCGATTGTTGACGAGGTCGATCTCTGCCTGCACTGGCCGGATGGGGAGGCCGGATGGCCCGTGGGGTACGTTGTCCGGGTGGGTAACAGGGCGGGTCTCTGAACGTTCGATGTGTCAAGTTGGCCACAACGACCCGCCCCTACTTTCCC
>JBBECJ010000067.1:0-2526 GCA_040881885.1 Thermomicrobiales bacterium
TGATACAACGCCCAGGTCGAACCGATGTTCAAGTCGGAGACCATGTTCGCCCATAGCTGCGTCTCGGGACCGGCGCTGGCTCTAATCTGACCCAGATACGTCGCCCAGGCAGACTGGTAATCAGCGTCGCTCGCGAACTCGAGGACTGTTCCGTCCCGATTCTCAACCTGATCGGTGAGCTTTTTCAGCGAAAGTTCGACATTGTCGAGCAGCAGCCCGTCGTAGCCAAGGGCTTCGGGCCCAATGATGTCCCGAGCGATTCGCTGGGACGCGTACGTCCGCCATTCAGCGTTGGCAGGGTTCATGTGGTACCAGACTCCAGTCACACCGACCACTGAGTACAGTCGTTCTCCGGCGCCGTTGTGCAGGAACCAATCCTCATGCCGATGAAGGTCACCGCAGAACGAACCGGCCTCTCTCACGATGCCGTTACGGAGTGGTTCGAATCCTTCGTCACAGGCAACGTTGCTGTTGCGATATGGCCCGGGGCCGTTGACCTGACCAACGCTAAGATATTGAAGGATTGGTCCATCGAAACCTGCGAGTCGAACGGCGTCACGGTAGGCCTCGTCACCGTACGTGAGCGTGATGAAGTCCACTCGCTCCGCAAGCACATCAGGCGGATCTCCATTGATTGGTGTGTAAGGAAAAAACGCCAACTTCGCGGACGGCGCCAGATCCTCAACGGACACGGTTGGATCTGGCGCGTCGGTCGGTTGCGGGTTGGTTTCTACTCGTGTTGGCTGGCTTGTTGCGGTCGGCTGGCTTGTTGCGGTTGGCAGCAATTGTTCAGAGGTCGCCGTCGCCGTGACAAGAGCGGTCGGCTCGAATGATGGAGCCGCCCCGTCGACTGTTGTCGGGGTAGGCGTCAATGACTCGCTGCCTGACCACAGGCCACAACCTGAGACGGCGATCAGCAATGCAGCGATGGTGATCGCTCCGCATGTCGCGTTGAGCGCTGGCGATGATGACCATGGCACGATGGTGCTTGCCTCCGGAAATGTACGACGAGTCGCTTACAGCCGGTCGGGAGACTTCACCTGAAGTAAGCGCATGCGTTGCTCAATGCTCGCGCATCGGCTCCCAGTTTGTGTCGGTTCAAGTCGACTATTCACCAACTGATCGCAGGTCGAAACCCGTAACACTGCGGCGCGCGTCGCCCGCGGGTTGACGACAGGCGACCGCTAGTGGGGTTCACATAGTAATCCACATCACGGGTGGTATCGTCACATCGTCTCCCATTGAACGGTACGATGTCGAGGCGGCCGCTGAAATAGCCGCTTCGTCCACCCTTTGGACTACACAACGGTACAGCCAGCGATGATTCCAGGCGCGGTCTCCCGCGTGGCTTGGATCGGATCCTCTGGAGATTGGCAACCACGTCCCCCAATCGCAGCGTGTGCCTGTGAGTAGCAACGCACCGCATTCGTCGTCTGGCTTGCGCCGAATCGCTTCCAGCGCGGATAATCAACCGCTTCGCGCCACTCGTCACGACGCGCGAGACGATTCGAACAGGAGGCGATGAGCGACGATGCGAATACTCGTGACCGGCGCGGCGGGGTTCATTGGCTCGCACATCAGTGAGCGGCTGATCGCGGAGAGTCACAATGTGGTTGGGGTCGACGCCTTCATCCCGTATTACCCGCGAGCAATCAAGGAATCGAACCTGTCGCTCCTGGACGGCCAATCGCGCTTTCGCTTCGTCGAGGCCGATCTCCGCGACAGCGCGCTGACTGATCTCGTCGCCGATTGCGACGTTGTCATCCACCTGGCGGCGATGGCGGGACCAGCATCCTGGGAACAATTTGACCAGTACGTTTCGTGTAACGTCACGGGCACCCAGCGGCTCCTGCAGGCGTTGCGCGCCGCCGGGGATCTGGGGCGACGCCGCTTCATTCAGATCTCAACGTCGTCAGTGTACGGGACTGATGCCCGAGGCAATGAAGACAGTCCGCTGCGTCCGGCAAGCCCGTACGGCATCACGAAGCTGGCAGCCGAACAGTTGGCCTTCGCGTACCACCGCGCGTTTGGCTTGCCCGTCATTGCCTTGCGCTACTTCTCGATCTACGGCCCGCGTCAACGGCCCGACATGGCCTATCACATATTTATCCGCTCGCTCCTGCGCAACGAGCCGATTACGATCTTCGGCGACGGGGAACAGTCGCGCGGCAACACCTACATCGACGATTGTGTCGCGGGGACGCTGCTTGCGCTGACACGCGGCCAGGCGGGTGAAGCCTACAATCTGGGGGGTGGCGTCCCGATCACGCTCAACGCGGCGATCGAGATCATCGAGGACGCCACGCAAACGACGGCCATTCGCCACTACACGCACGCGCGCGCCGGCGATCAACGGCACACATTGGCTGACATCTCCAAGGCGCGTGAAGAATTGGGCTACGAGCCGCGCGTAGAACCCCCGGAGGGATTGCGAGCACAAGTTGACTGGCAGCGATCGCTCGAAGGCCGCCGCAGCTGAGTCCCAGTCCGCGCGACCGGCGATCCCGACGGCTCGGCGACCGGTCA
>JBBECJ010000067.1:2536-7091 GCA_040881885.1 Thermomicrobiales bacterium
CGGCAACCGACGTGCGGCGCTAGTCGCCCGGATGCGCGAGAACAGGGTCGTCAATCGACTGCGTCGGCGACTGCAGATGGTCCAGCTTCTGATACAGCGTCCAGACAGGTGGGCTGTCGTATTCAAGTTGTGGACTTGAGGCACGCTTCGGGCCGACAAACGCGAACTGAGAGTCCGCCTCCGCGTCGCCGGACGCATGCGCAACCAGATCGTCAAAAGTGAGCGCGGTGTGCGGAAAGCCTGCGCTGCCAAACCGGACAGGGATTCCCAGCGTCCGATAAGCCGTCTGCTGGAGCCGCAGTGTTAACGCTTCGAGCTGACCGGGTGACGACTCCGGACTGAGGACAATCACTCGATTGCGCGCCGGATCCTGGACGACGATATCTCCCCTGCGCGTGGTCTCAGCCGTCACTCGCGCGAGGCCGGACATGATGTAGCGCTGCATCATACGTTGCTGCACATCACGAACGATCTGGTGCAGCGACGCATGAACGGCGCGCGGATCGAACGACAATACCGTAACTGTCAACGGGCGCTCGTGCCGTCGGGCCCGGGACATCTCAATCGCGATATCGTTGTGCGCGGCGTCGAGCGTCATGACTCGTGACACATCATCAAGTGTGATATTGGCAACACTGTCGACGTACTCGTTCATGCCCTGTGCGACCCGAACCGCAAGCAGGACGGCCATCGATGAGAGCGCGACCTCAGCCGTCGTCAACACCGCGCTCGCGCCCGACCAGACGGCGTTGCTGTCGATGACAAATGCCCGAGCGGCAACGTACGTGACGGCGATGAACGCAACGAGCGCACCTGACGGCACCCGAGTCGAGAGCCGCGTCGCGACAATCGCGATAACGATCGCCGCCGTAACGAGATGGACGGCCGCTGGAGTGATCGCCAGATCGAACGGCGCTCGATCGAGCCGGCCAATTGAGAACAACGCGGCCAGCACTCCAACAAGACCGACGAGAGACACCTTTAACTGATGCATGACGCGCTCCCAGTACAACGCTGGCGATAAGTCCAGCAAACAGCTTGGCAAGTCGTAGTACGCTCGTGAATCGCAACCGCGTAACGGAAATCGCTTCTGGCGCTAGCGCAATCCGCTGGTCTGTTCGTAACATTGACGGCGCATCAAATGAACGCTCAAGATAGCGCATGTACGACACAGAGCGATAAATGTATATGAATGGCCGGGAGCTCGTCTCCGGCAATACTCCAAGTCATTCACACAGGATACTCAGGCCCCTCGCGGAGAATCTGCGTCCTTCGACGTGCGCGTATCAGGACGTTCGTCTCTCACCGCCAGGATGTTCCACGCACTATCCTAACGATTGGGATAGCACGTGGATGCGTCCTCCGGTCCAAAGCGGGCCGGGCCGGAATACCAGAGTCGCACCGGCCACAAACTACGGCGGCGCGGTGGCTGAACGACATCACTGCGGGACATACGGTTCCCGCGTCGCAATGGTCGCTGTCAAGGTTCGCGTTATCTCGACCGACCTGCCACCACGACAATTGCCACGGCGACTGAGAGGCGGAACACAGTTGGTGCGACACCTGATAGCGTGCAATCATAAACAGCAGGTTAGCACGTGATTGCGCGCCTGTACAGGTGCGATCACGACAATGTTTCGCCTTATTAGTTAGCAAGAGGCTTAGGACTTGTTTTGCTTATCCGGTGTTGCGCCAGATCCAATGTTACGGTAGCGCCAGCGCCTGGCGCGGAGAACATCGGTGGTGGCATCCAGCATCCCAACGATGACTTCCACGTTGAACGACAGCCGTGCCTATTCGATTGAACCGCGCAAGGGCGACCGAGTGCGACTCGCAACAGGAGCAGGCGATGACGACAACCTTTCGTTCACAGCCTAAGTCTGGTTCAGAACACCAGGTTCAACCACTGCCTCTCTCGGCTTCGCCCGAACTGGCATGGGTCAGCCGCTTCACGCCCAATCGGCAGCTCGTGGGCGGGCGCGCCTACTTTGGGGCCAAACGTGCGCTGGACCTCACACTCGTCTTGCTCGCCCTCCCTGTTCTCGCATCCGTCTTCGTGATCTGTGCGTTGGCGATCAAGATCGAATCGCCTGGTGGGCCGGTGATGTTCTCCCAGGCGCGGACTGGCGAAGGTGGACGCCGTTTCCGGATGTTCAAGTTCCGCTCGATGGTTCCGAACGCAGAGGAGATGAAGAAAGAGCTGATGCATCTCAACGAGTTGCAGTGGCCCGACTTCAAGATCACTGACGATCCGCGCGTCACCCGGATCGGGAGAATCTTGCGTAAGACGAGCCTCGACGAATTGCCGCAGATACTGAACGTGATACGCGGCGAAATGAGCCTTGTTGGCCCGAGGCCGACCTCGTTCTCTGCCGAGACGTATGCACTTTGGCAAACAGAACGGCTGGATGTCACGCCTGGATTGACCGGCCTCTGGCAGATTGTCGGACGCGGCGAGACGGAATTCGACGACCGGCTCAGGCTCGATATCGCCTACATCGAACGTCGCTGCCTCTGGCTCGACGTGCAGATTCTGTTTCGAACATTCACGACCGTCTTGTCCGCGAAGGGCCGTCACTAGTCCAGCTCGCCGACCAACTCGGCGATTTCGAGCACTCGTTGGCGCGTTGATACGGATAGGTTCGCTTCCGGCAATCGCGAGACGTAAGTGTCGATAACGCCTCGCTCGCACAGCAGGGTCTTGTGACTTCCGACCAGCATCGCCCACGACTGTGCCTGAAAGACCAGCGCCGGAAGCAGCCGGTGATACTCTCGGTCACCGGTTACCCGATCACCCGAGCCGTATGCCTGCCAGGCACGCTTGAGCGTCGCGACAAACTCCGGACCTGGGATTATCCCGACCGCGCCCGAGTCAACGACTTCCGGCAGGTAGAGTCCAGCGTGTCCACCGAACAGCCGCAAAGCGTTCCCGGCAACGCTCGCGGCCCGAACCGCGTTCTCCCAGTACGGCAAGGCTTCGATCTTGTACGAGCGCACGTTATCCAACTCCTGAGACAACTCCAGCACCAGATCAACGCCGAGTTCGAAACCGACCGCGAACGGAGCGTCCTGGACCATCACGTCGCAGTCACCGGCCGCCTGCGACACCGCGCGGTAGTGCGCGCGGGCATCGTCCGGCGTTTGACCAGCCCGCCGGGGAGGGGCGACCATGACGGCGTCGGCGCCTCTGATGACCGCGCCAGCCACAAGCTGGATGGCGGCCTCGGTCGTGTCGGCGCTGCATCCAACCAGCATCGGCAACCCGTCTAACTCCGCGGCGACGATGTCAGTCACTCGCTCGCGCTCGCCAACCGTCAGCATCACCCCTTCTCCGGAGAGTCCCAGGATCAGCAATCCGTCCGCGCCTTGATCGCGTTCATATGCGACCAGTCGCCGTAGCGATGCTTCATCGACCGCGCCGCGACTGTCCATCGGAGTGACGATGGCCGGGATTACGCCGGCAAGTTCCTTCAAGCGTCACCTCCCTGATCCGATGTAGCGTCCTGATCGGATGCCGCCAACGAGGCAGCCGAAACCGGAGCCTCCTCGTCACCGCCCTCGCGCCGCTCCCATCCGATCGCGAACAGCGGCAGAAAGCTCTGGACCTGGTAGGGATGCTTCCCCAGTTCCCTCCAATTCAGATCGACCCCCAACCCTGGCAGGTCGGGAACGACGATTCGGCCATCGACGACCGATACTGGTGGCGAGACGATCTCTCGCTCCCAGCCAACGTTGAATTCATCGAACAGTTCCTGGACGAGCAGATTGGGAGTACAGGCTCCGATCTGGACGCAGACCGCGGTGCAGAGCGGGCCCTGCGCCTGGTGCGGCGCGACAACCGCGTAGTGGGCGTCGGCCATCGCGCAGACCTGTCGAGTGCGCCAGATTCCGCCCAGGTTGCCTGGATCGGGCTGCAGGATATGGACGGCATTGTGGGCCAACAGTTCAGCATACTGATGGGCGCTGGTGAAGCTCTCTCCGGTCGCGACCGGCACACTGAGCCGTCTCCCGACTTCGGCCGTCGCGTCGATCTTGAGGTGCTGGGTCGGCTCTTCGAACCAGGCCGGCTCGAACTCCGCCAGCCGCTCGCCAACCCAGATTGCCTCGGATACACTGAACCGGCTGTGCCCCTCGACCATGATCTGAACATCCGGCCCGACCGCGTCGCGAACGGCCGCGACGATCTCGAGCGACAGTCGCCGCTCGCCCGGCGGCATCACGCGCCAGGCGGCGCCGAACGGATCGAACTTCAGCGCCCGGTACCCCATCCCGACTACTTCGGACGCCCGCTCGGCAAACGCTTCCGTGGTTCGCTCGCCCGTGTACCAGCCATTCGCGTAGGCCGGCAGTGATTCATGATAGCGGCCGCCCAGCAGGTCGTAGATCGGCCGGCCGGTCGCCTTGCCAATAATGTCCCAGCAGGCGATCTCCACCGCTGCGACGGCGTTCATGTGGATCTGGCCGCCCTCGGAGTAGACGTCGCGAGTCATGCGCTGGACAATCGTTTCGATCTGGAACGGGTCCATCCCCTCATAGCGAGGCGCGAGCTCGTGGA